>JBOIDH010000205.1:0-4846 GCA_050740495.1 Gammaproteobacteria bacterium
GATGTGAACTGATCGCGCCGGTTTCGGCTTGTGGCCATTGACTTCGATCTTGCCGCCCTTGATCGCCTCGGTGGCCAAGGCGCGGGTTTTGAAGAAACGGGCAGCCCAGAGCCATTTGTCGAGCCGGATCTCTGGATGTTCTTCTGGCACTGGCGTCGCGTCTTTCCGTGGGCAACGAACTATAATAACGGCAAACGCGTGTCAGCGCGCAAGCGGAGTTAAGCATGCCGGAACCTATGAGACGGGACGATTCTCGGGGCTTTCTAGCGCTCGAGATCGCGATCTTGACGGTCTCCGATACCCGCACGCCGGAAACCGACAAATCGGGGTGCTTATTGGTGGAACGACTGCAGACGGCCGGTCACCGGCTGCACGCGAAGCGCATCGTGCCCGATGACATTTACAAGATCCGGGCGCTGGTCGCGGGTTGGTGTGCGGATGAGGGGGTGCCGGTCGTCATCACGACAGGCGGTACGGGGATCACCGGACGGGACGGGACGCCGGAGGCCGTCAGACCCCTCTTCGACCGAGAGCTCAACGGCTTCGGGGAACTCTTCAGGCTCATCTCCTACGAGGAGATTGGGAGCTCCACCATTCAATCGCGCGCGCTCGCGGGTGTCTCGAACCGTACGCTGATCTTTTGCCTTCCCGGCTCCCCGGGCGCCTGCGCCACCGCATGGGATGCGATCATTCAACATCAGCTCGACTACCGCACCCGGCCATGTAACCTCGCGGAGCTGATCCCGAGACTGGCGGAAAAATAGCGGGGGTTCATCGCGAACTGCGCTTGAGCATTCGCCTGGGGGCGGCGTGGGGTGAGGATCTCGAAATAAAGTAGCAGCGTTCTTTGAATAAAATTCTGATTATCGTCAGAGACCAAGAAATAGCGATTGCCCTCGTGCCGGGCGATACCCTCGTAGTTGTCGACCGTCCAACCGTCCTCGGGATTGAATAGAACCAGCTCTTCGACCGCCGCGCTGCCCGGCTGCGCGGAATTCAATGACAGCCGTCTTACCGCAAACATGATGGGCTTGAAGAAGCCTTCGTAACGCCGTTCGACCACGATCAGGGAACCGTCCGCGGCCGTCTCGAGCGCGACCGCGGCGCTATGTTGATAATCCAAGGGCGCATACCGCCAGGTGCGATCATCGAGAGAATAAATCGTGAACAGGGCTTGATCGCCGCCCGCCAGCGGCCGTGACGGTATCGTCAGCAACCCGAACGCGGGATGCAGCGCTAAGGCTTCGAGTTGGTCGTTCGCAGCCGCGTAGACACGCGGATCCTGGAGCCTCGGAGGAAGCCGGTAGTCGCGCACGAATACCCCCTCGGGCCGGAACGCCACGACGCGAGGAGGCTGTTCAAACGAGACGATGAGCTCCGCGTCGTCCGGGGCGCCGTTACGCCCGTTTACGATCTCGAGGCCCTCGGCATCTGCAAACGCTTCCGGCAGGGGTTGACCGGAGCGGCCGCGCAGCGGAAAGGCGGCTTGAAACCAGAGGCCCATTAAAATCCCCTTTTCGATCCGAGGACGCAGGTGCACGAGATAACCGCTGTCGGAAACGGCGTAGAGGATGCCCGTATCCTGATCCCAGGCGAGTCCGGAAAGCTCGCGGCACGCGAGGCCATTGACTTCTTCGTGCGAGATTTCGATTAAACCCAGCAACCGCACGTTCATGAACACCTCGCCGGAACGCAAATGCTTTGAGGTTTCGACCGGCCGCCCGACCTCAACGGCACGGGCCGCACCGATAAGCAAAGTACTTAAGGCAAGCCACAGAATCAAGCGATATACTGTCATGGAAGGCGTGGCGGGGGAGCCGTTTCCAACCATCAG
Organism: Gammaproteobacteria bacterium; assembly: GCA_050740495.1. Taxonomy (GTDB): domain Bacteria; phylum Pseudomonadota; class Gammaproteobacteria; order JACCXJ01; family JACCXJ01; genus USCg-Taylor. Next base: position 1,835 of record JBOIDH010000205.1, read on the forward strand.
AGTCGTGTTCCCTGGGCGTCCGCCCCGAACGGAGTATCGTATGGATCGATGGCTCATCGTCTTAGGCAGTCTGCTTGCGGGTAGCGCCATCGGGCTTGCGGCGCTCGCCGCGCATTGGCTGAAGGCCCGGGTCACCGCGCCGCTGCTGGCGAGCTTCAACTTTGGTGTAGAATACCAGCTTATTCACGCAATAGGCTTGATCGTGCTAGGTAATCTCATTCACCGCCGCCCCACCAATCGGGTGCTGAAGTTGGGCGCCGGCTCGCTATGCCTAGGCATCGTGTTATTTTGCGGTAGCCTGTATATCAAGGCAATCGCCGGCTATGCGCCGGCAGGCAAGCTCGCCCCGATTGGAGGGCTGGCCTTGATTGCCGGGTGGGTGCTGATAGCCATCGGCATGCTGAAATCTAGGCATCCGTTTTGAATAAGATCTCGCCATCGTAATGACTACGCGAGGCTACGTTAATGAAATGCAACCATAGGGTCAGCAAGTACCAGTATTTTGGCATGGGGCCGCCGGCATTGCTGTTGGCGGTGAATTGCTTGTTCGCCCCTCCGGTGTTAGCTGACACTTATCGGCTTCCACAAGGGTTGGATAGCGTCGTCGGGGCACTGGGCGTGACCTCGACCGAATACCAGGATACGCTCGTCGATATCGCGCGCGCCTACGATCAGGGTTACAACGAGATGAAACTCGCGAATCCGAAGGTAGACCCGTGGCTCCCGGGCGCGGATACCGAGGTCGTGATCCCAAGTCAATTCATACTGCCGGACGCCCCGCGGGAAGGGATTGTCATCAACGTCCCCGAAATGCGTCTCTATTATTTTCCGCGGCCGCGGGCAGGGGAGCCGCGCGTCGTGGTGACCTATCCAGTCAGCGTCGGGCGGCAGGACTGGAAAACGCCGCACGGGCTCACCCAGGTGGTCGCGAAAACCGTCAATCCCGCCTGGTATCCACCGGAGTCGATCCGGCGCGAGCACGCGGCGGACGGCGATCCGCTACCGAAAGTGGTTCCCCCGGGTCCGGACAATCCCCTCGGGCAATACGCATTGCGTTTAGGGCGCAACGGCTATCTTATCCATGGAACCGATAAACCCTACGGTATCGGTATGCGCGTGACCCATGGATGCTTGCGCCTGTATCCGCGGGATATCGAACGCTTGTTCTCCGACGTCCGCGTCGGCACCAAGGTACGGATCGTCAATCAGCCATTTAAACTCGGCTGGCTTAATGGCTCGTTATACCTTGAAACCCACCCGCCGCTCGATGAAGATGCCCAAGCCTCCGAAGACGGTTTCACGCACCTTGTGGGCAGGGTGAGTAATGCCGCAAACGGTCAGCAGGTCGATTGGGATCAATTGAAAAAGGCGGCCTCGGACCGCCACGGGATCCCAGTCCCGATAAGTCTTAGCTCGAGCGCGGCCACGATTTCAGAGATGAAGCTAGAGTAGCCGACTCGCCAGGCAAGGATAGCGCCAAAAAAACCCTGTAACGGCGCAGCCGTTACAGGGTGTCAATATTCAGTGACTACCTGCCCTTACTTCTGCATTGACCTTTGGAACATGCGGTCAATCTTGTCAGAGGTCTCAGTGCAGCACAATTGAGCCGCGTCCGCGTCAGACTTCGCTTCTGTCGCAACGGAGGCGGCACTATCGGAAGCCGCTTGTGCGGCACCGGCTGTTTGTTGTGCGGCTTGGGCTGTGCTCAGGGCGTTATTGGCGACGCCTTCTACACGTTCCAAATCCCCGGTGGTAGCACATGCCGCTGTGAGACCCACTGAAACAGCTAGGACGGTAGCGCGTGCTGCGGTTATCAAGGTGCTTTGCATAATTGCTCTCCTTCTTCGTTTATTGGTGGCCCCCATGAATACTTAGATTCATGCCCCTCCCATAATGAACTATTTTATCGCGATGCGCAATTCTCTTGATCTATCTTCGTAACACCGGTGCGCCGAATCAATGATCCGCGATGATCTCCTGGATCCCGGTTACCAGACGCGCGGCGCCTTCTCGGGCGGTATCGGGGTCAAGTGCTCCAAAGGATACGCGCAGGTAGCATCCGCATTCCATTCCAAACGTGGTGCCGGGTATGACCGCCACCCTGTGCTGCATGATGAGCTTCTCCACAACTTGCATCGAGTGCAAGTGCGTGCGTAATTTAATGAACACGTAGAGCGCACCTTCGGTTTGAGGGGTAATACAGATCTCAGCGATCCGCCCTAAAGCATCAAGGACGATGGCGCGCGTCCCGCGGATGGTAGCGAGCTTCTCACTGCAATACCGGGAACCCTCCTCAAGCGCGCCGATGGCGGCGTATTGGGAGATCAGCGGCGCGCAGATGAGATTCGTATCCTGGGCTTTAAGCACGGAGTCGTAGAGGTGTTCGGGGAGCACCATGTAACCGATACGCCAACTCGCGAACCCATAAGCCTTGGAGAGGGAATACAGCGAGATCGTGTGCGCCTCGGAACCAGGGAGCGAACTCGGGGAGAGGTGGCGGGCCTCACCATAGGTGAAGTTTTCGTAGGCCTCGTCACTGAGGTGATAAAGCCCGTGCTCCCGACACAGGGAATTGACCTCTCGCAGTGTCGCCGCGGGATAGACGGCGCCACTCGGGTTGTTAGGAGAAATCGTCACAATCGCGCGCGTCTTTGGCGTGATAGCCTGGCGAATGAGATCCAGTTTCAGTTGATAGCGCTCATCGGTCGGAACCGCGATCGGTATGCAGTTTAGCATTCTGATCGCCATTTCCTGATTGAAATAGTACGGCAACGGCAGCACGATTTCGTCGCCTGGATCGGCGATGGCCATCAGGGCATGAAGAAACCCCATGTTGGCGCCCGCCGTAACGACAACGCGGCGTTTTTCATCACACAATACGGCGTTTTCCGTATGCAGCTTTTGAACGATCAATTCAATGAGACGCGGCGTTCCTTGAACAGGCGCGTATTTGTGGTTTTCCGGATCCGACAGGAAATCGCCTATCCGCTCCGCGGCGCGCGCGGGCGGGCC
>JBOIDH010000206.1:0-4841 GCA_050740495.1 Gammaproteobacteria bacterium
TGGCCGAAGCGCCGCTGCAAAGGCTGATTGACCTCGGCCTGCCCGCCAAGCGCGCGCAAACCCTTCAGGGTCTGGCGCGCGCCCTCGCGAGCGGTCAACTGCGCCTGGAACCTGCCGCGAATGTGGAGACGAGCATGGCTGAACTCAGGGAACTGCCCGGTATCGGAGATTGGACGGCGAGCTACATCGCGATGCGCGCGCTCCGCGACCCCGATGCGTTTCCGCAGGGCGATCTGGGCTTGATGAGGGCGCTGAAGCTCACCAAGCCGAACGAACTGCTCGCCGTCGCCGAAGCCTGGCGGCCCCGGCGCGCCTACGCCGCTCTGCACTTGTGGAACCACTTGAATGCCGGAGGATGAAATGAAGACGTTTTTCAGCCTGCTGCCGAGCCCCATCGGTGAGCTCCTGCTGACCTCGGACGGCCTGGCCCTGACCCGGCTCTACATGGATGCCGAACGGCATTCGTCACGGCCGCAGGAGGGCTGGGTGCGCGACGACGCCCGGTTCAAATCCGCCCGCCAGCAATTGGCAGCCTACTTCGCCGGTGAGCTGACCGGGTTTGACCTCCCGCTCGCCGGTGAGGGCACGGCCTTTCAGAAGCGGGTCTGGAAAGCGCTCCGCGACATTCCCTACGGCGAGACCATCAGTTACGGTGAGCAGGCACGGCGCATCGGACAGCCCAATGGCGCGCGTGCCGCGGGAACTGCGAACGGCCAGAACCCGATTTCCATCATCGTTCCCTGTCATCGGGTGATTGGTGCGAACGGTGCCTTGACCGGTTACGGCGGCGGCCTGCCCCGCAAGAAATGGCTGCTGGAACATGAGGCGGCGCAGCGTAAATTCGCATTGAGCTGAGCGACCGCGGGCAAGGCGTTCGGGAGGATGAATTAGCCAACGTTTTCCGGCCGTTGGTTATCGATGGCACGGCTGGGAGCGCATGCGGCAGAACGCCCACAAAGCGGGCTTCCGCCCTACTCGCTACGTTTAAAAACACCTTTTATTGATTGAACGTAGAATGGTTGGCGCAGGCTTGGCAATGTATAAACATTGTTGACACGATATATGGGTCGTCCTAGACTTCCCGGAAGCTTATAGACTGGAGGAAAGGATGATGTCCATCATTGTAAAAAAATGGGGGAACAGCGCGGGTATCCGCATTCCCGCCCCCGTTCTGGAGGCGGCCAAGATCACGCTGGAACAGCCGGTGGCGGTACGCGCGGAAGGCGGCCGCATTGTGATCGAACCGGTGCAAGCCGGTTACGATCTGAATGATCTGATCGCCGGTATCACCCCGGAAAACCGTCACGGAGAATCGAACTTCGGACCGCCGGCCGGGCGGGAGCGTATTTGACCGCAAAGCGCTATGTGCCGGATCTAGGCGATATCGTCTGGGTACACTTCATGCCCCAGGCCGGACATGAACAGTCTGGCCGTCGGCCTGCCGTGGTTCTCTCACCCAAAGCGTATAACGCCAAGGCAGGATTGATGCTCTGCGTGCCGGTGACCAATCAGGTAAAGGGATACCCGTTTGAGGTCCCTTTGCGCGGACGCGGTGCTACGGGCGTCGCTCTAGCGGATCAGGTGAAAAGTTTGGACTGGGAGGCACGTCACGTCGAACGCAAGGGTCGGGCGACTGAACAGGAACTCATTCGGATCCGCGCGATGATCAAATCCTTGCTTAGCATTTCGTAAGGTGGTCGCGATTCAGCGCTGGGTCCCGCTTGAGACCCGTCGTTCTCCCAATGGACTTCTTGCGTGCTGCTTGACGAGTGCCTGCCGAGCAGGCTCAAGCGGGCGTTCGCTGGGCACGAGGTGAAGTCTGGGTGGGCCGGACGCAAGAACGGAGATCTGCTCCGGTTGGCTCAATCGCCCGAAGAAGCGGTAATGAAGCCGCGTTCGAGGAGCAGGCGCGCCATTCGGATGCACTCCGTGCGCACGCGCGCCGGCTCGACCTCGACCTCGGCGCTCAGCTCCCGAATCAGCTCGCCGAGGGTGTGTTGCCCGTCGAACCGCGCCAGGAACCGCGCGACGTCGCCCTCGAGGCCGATCGTCTGGCGCAAGCCGTCGGCCGACATCAGCCGCGTCGAGGTCGGTCGCCACTGCGCCCCGATCCTCAGGCCCGCGGCACTTACTTACATAGGAAGCTATGCGTAACGATACAACAATTTGTTATTGATATTCCTTCCTCTCGTGAAACAATGACGGGCATGGAAACCACCGAGACGCTCTATCTCCTGGGCGAACAGGCGCGCCTCGCCGGCATGAAGACCCCGACACTGATGGTGCAGGGCACGACTTCGGACGCAGGCAAGAGCGCGCTGGTCACGGGCTTGTGCCGGCTGCTCGCGCGCCGCGGCGCGCGCGTGGCGCCGTTCAAACCGCAAAACATGGCACTCAATAGCGCGGTCACCGTGGATGGCGGTGAGATCGGCCGTGCTCAGGCGGTGCAGGCGCGGGCCTGCGGCCTCGCGCCCCACAGCGACATGAACCCGGTGCTGCTCAAACCCAACACCGATGTCGGCGCGCAGATCATCATTCACGGCCATGCCATCGGCGCCATGGACGCGCGCGCCTATCACGAATACAAGCGCATCGCGCACGCGGCGGTGATGGCGTCCTATCAACGCCTCTGCGCCCAGTACCGCGTGATCCTGGTGGAAGGCGCGGGCAGTCCGGCGGAGATCAATTTGCGCGACCGCGACATCGCCAACATGGGCTTTGCCGAGGCGGCCGATTGTCCGGTACTACTGGTAGCGGACATCGACCGCGGGGGGGTGTTTGCCCATCTGGTGGGCACGCTGGCGCTCTTGAGCGAGACGGAGAGGGCTCGGATCGCCGGTTTCGTCATCAACCGTTTTCGGGGTGATCTTGGGCTCCTCCGATCTGGGATCGACTGGCTCGAGCACTACACGGATAAACCGGTGCTCGGCGTATTGCCCTTTCTCCACGGCCTGCATCTGGAGGCGGAAGACGCGCTCAACCGCGACGCTATGAAAGCGGACGGACAACTACGGGCCATCGTCCCGGCGCTGCCGCGGATCAGCAATCACACCGACTTCGATCCGCTGCGCTTGCATCCGCAGGTGAATTTTCGCTATCTCGGAGCGGGCGAGACCTTCCCTGCGTGCGATCTGATTATTCTGCCAGGTTCCAAGAGCGTGCGCGCCGACCTCGCGTGGTTGCGCGCGCAAGGATGGGAGCAAGCAATCCTGCGCCACCTGCGCTACGGCGGCAAGCTCATCGGGCTTTGCGGCGGTTTCCAAATGCTCGGTGGCTCCATTCACGACCCGTTTGGGCTGGAAGGGGAGCCCGGCAACAGCGCCGGTCTCGCGCTGCTCGCAATCGCCACCACCCTGGAGCGGCACAAACAACTCCGTAACGTGACGGGCAGGCTGGCGCTGGACGAAGCCCGCGTCAGCGGTTACGAAATTCACGCGGGGGTGACGTCCGGCGAGGCGCTCGAGCGCCCCGCCGTGCACCTGGAAGCCCGGAGCGAGGGCGCCCTGTCGGCCGATGGCCAGATCCTTGGCACCTATCTGCATGGGCTGTTCGAGTCCACCCCGGCCTGCGACGCGCTGCTACGCTGGGCGGGTCTGCGCGAGCCGCAAACGCCTGATTACCGCCAGATCCGCGACGCGAACATCGATCGGCTGGCCGATGCTTGCGAAACACACCTCGATCTCAGCGCCATCGAGCGCATCTTGGGAATCGATAGCGCGAGCGGCGGAGAGCACGCAAAATGAAAAGCTGATCCTGGGCACTGCTTCGCCCTGGTCCGCACCCGTTGACCGGACTCCACCCGTTTCGCAAGGAGAAGACTGAGCGTTACCGGCAGGATAGGATCAACATTTTTCCGGTATAGAATATTGGGGTGCAACCAAAAGGAGTTGCTCTGGGCGCCAAGATGAAGGCGGATCGTCCGGCGAGGGACAAGAAAGCACGTGGAGTTTAAAGACTATTACCAGACCTTGGGCGTCGCGCGCCCGGCCGCCGCGGGCGAGATCAAGCGTGCTTACCGCAAGCTCGCGCGCAAGTATCATCCCGACGTCAGCAAGGAACGGGATGCATCGGAGCGCATGAAGGAAATCAACGAGGCTTACGAGGTGTTGCAGGACCCCGAGAAACGTGCCGCCTACGATCGGCTGGGGACGGGCTGGCAGCCCGGTCAGGACTTTCACCCACCGCCCGACTGGGACGCGGGCTTCGAGTTCCGCGGGAGACCCGCCGGCGAGGCCTTCGGTGGGGGCTTCAGCGATTTCTTCGCCACGCTCTTCGGCGGCGCGGTTGGGGCGAGGCATGGGGCGGGTTTACACGGCGGCGGGGAGGATCATCATGCCAAGGTCCTCATCGACCTCGAGGACGCCTTCCGCGGAGCCACGCGGACCGTGACACTGCGCGTGCCCGAGATCGACGCTAAAGGGCAGCTTGCGGTACGCGAGCGCACGCTGAACGTGAAAATCCCCACGGGGCTCCGCGAAGGGCAGCTGATACGCTTGGCCGGGCAAGGATCCGCCGGGGTAAAGGGCGGGAAGGCCGGCGATCTCTACATCGAGGTCGGGTTCAAACCCCACGCCTTCTACCGGGTGGACGGTCGCGATCTCTACGTGAGCCTACCGGTGGCACCCTGGGAGGCGGCGCTCGGGGCCACGGTCAAGGCACCTACGCCGGGGGGCACGGTGGAGGTCAAGGTCCCGCCCCACTCCCAGGGCGGGCACAAGCTGCGCTTACGGGGCCGCGGGATCCCAGGCGAGCCGCCCGGAGACCTCTATCTCGTATTGGAGGTGGTCTTGCCGGCTTCCGAGACGGAGCGCGCGAAAGAACTGTATCAGACCATGGCGCGG
>JBOIDH010000207.1:0-4835 GCA_050740495.1 Gammaproteobacteria bacterium
CGATCCCGATATCACCGGCGCCTATCGCGCTTACCAGGGCGGGGACTACCGCCGCGCCGAACGCCTCTATCGGACCGTGCTGAGCCGCCAACCCGAACAACGCGATGCGTTGCTGGGAATGGCCGCGGTCGCCGCGCGTCATGGCCACACCGAGCAAGCCCAGCGCTATTACGGACGGCTACTTCAGATCAACCCGCGCGATAGCGTGGCGCATGCCGCGCTTTCCGGCCTGCAAGGAGCGGCCGGCCAAGAGCTTAGCGAGTCAAAACTCAAACTCTTGCTCGACGAGACCCCCCAGGCGGGACAAATCCATTTCAGCCTGGGCAACCTTTATGCGCGGCAGGGACGCTGGGCCGAAGCCCAGGAAGCCTACTTCAAGGCCTTTGGCACCGAATCCCGGAATCCCGATTACGTATTCAATCTCGCGGTCAGCCTGGACCGGATGGGCCAGGCCAAGACGGCCGTGGGTTATTACCGCCAGGCGCTGGTTCTGGCCGACAGACTACCGGTTAACTTCAATACCTCCCAAGTCCTGTCTAGAATACAAGCCCTGTCTCATCCGCCAAGCAGTGACTGAATGTGAATCTCACCAAGGAGCCGCCGCTCCGCATCGGGGAACTGCTGGTACTTAAGGGGGTTGTCAGTGCGGATCAAGTACGGATTGCGTTAACGGAGCAAAAAAAGCGCAAGGAGCACCTCGGCAAGATTCTAGTCCGTCTCGGTTTCGCCACCGAGGCCGTCATTCGCGATGTCATAGGCGGCGCGCTTGGTCAGCAGAGCGCGGATCTCTCCGATGTCGTCGTTGACAGCGAAGCCATCAAGCTCCTTCCCAAGGAAATGGCGCGGCGTTACCGCGTCCTTCCCCTCACCTACGATATCCACCGAAACCGTTTGACCGTGGCGATGGCCGACACCTTTAATGTCGTCGCCCTGGACCAATTGAACGCACTGCTGGGCGGCGATGTCGATATCGTCCCGCTTTTGGCGGGCGAAAACGAAGTCGAGAAGGCGATCGATCAGTTCTATGGTTTCGAGCTATCCGTCGATGGTATCTTACAGGAGATCGAAACCGGGGAAATCGACTACGACAGCCTCGACCCGGAAAGCGAGGCTTACAGTCAACCCATCGTGCGCTTGGTCAACGCGCTACTCTCCGATGCGGTCAAGCGCGACGCTTCCGACATCCACTTCGAGCCCGAGCTAGGGTTTTTACGCTTTCGTTACCGCATCGATGGCGTCTTACGCCAGGTGAGAAGCCTGCACAAGAACTATTGGTCTGCGATCGCCGTGCGCCTCAAGGTAATGGCGGACCTCGATATCGCGGAAACGCGCGCCCCCCAAGACGGCCGCATCTCCTTGACCTTATCCGGCCGGCCCATCGATTTTCGGGTCTCTTCGATGCCCACGGTCCACGGCGAGAACATCGTGTTGCGAGTCCTCGACCGTCAGAAGGGCCTCGTTCCCTTGGAGGAGCTCGGACTGGAGTCCGAGGTGTTGAACCGCCTGCGCATGATGGTGGCGCGCCCCGAAGGCATTATACTCATCACCGGACCGACCGGAAGCGGGAAAACCACCACACTCTATTCGTTGTTGAATCACCTCAATACCGAATCCGTCAATATCATGACCTTGGAAGACCCGGTGGAATACCCCATGGTCTTGATCCGCCAAACCTCGGTGAATGAAGCGGTGCGGCTTGATTTCGCGACCGGGGTACGGTCGATGCTGCGGCAAGACCCGGACATTATTTTGGTCGGGGAGATCCGCGACGAGGATACGGCCTCCATGACCTTTCGCGCGGCCATGACCGGACACCAAGTATTTTCGACCTTGCACACAAACTCATCGATCGGGGCCGTACCGAGGCTCCTCGACCTTGGGATCCGGCCCGATATCATGGCCGGCAACATCATCGGTATCATGGCGCAGCGCTTGGTGCGTAAACTTTGCGCCAAATGTAAGCAGCCTTACGCCCCCACCGATGTCGAACGCCGCTTGCTCGGATTGCAAGCCGCGGGGCCTCTACTCTACCGCGCGAGCGGTTGCGGCTACTGCGAACAACAGGGGTATAAAGGCAGAACAGCCATCATGGAGGTCCTGAAATTCGATCCGGACCTCGACGAGCTGGTGGCCAGGGGAGCAACCATGCGTGACATCGCCCGGTGCGCGTTGGACCGCGGCTTCAAGCCGCTGGCCGAGGCGGGGATCGCTCGCATCGTCGATGGTACGACGAGTCTCGACGAGGTGTCGCGCGTGGTTGACCTGACCGAACGCGTTTAGGGAAGCTCTGCAAAAGTGTCGCGAGCAAGCCTAGATGCGCGGAGCCGCGGAGCGAGTCGCGAGACATATCAGGTAGATAGGCGAGCGGCGAGCGAGCACGCGACAAAGCAGATGGGCTGCGCAGTAACTTTTGCAGAGCTTCCTTAGTCAATGGATCTGTTCCACTACAAAGCCATCGACACCGGCGGCCGCATCATCAAGGGGCAGCTCGACGCGCTCAACCCAGTCGATCTGGAAGTGCGCCTCGGCCGCCTGGGATTGGAGCTGGTCACTTGCAAGGAGGTTCAAGCCACGCGTTTGTCGGCGGGCGCGGGTATCAAGCGCAAGGACTTGATTACCTTTTGCCTCCACCTCGAACAGCTCCTGGAGGCGGGGGTGCCGATGCTCGATGCGTTGACGGATTTGCGCGATACGCTCGATCACCGCCGGTTCCAGGAAATCACCGCGGCCATGATCGAGTCCATACAAGGAGGTAAGAATCTCTCGGAAGCCATGCGGGATTTTCCTTATGTGTTTAGTGCGGTGTTCGTGAATCTCATCAAGGCCGGCGAGACCACGGGCCAGCTCACCCGGGTGCTACGGAACGTCATCGAAAACCTAAAGTGGCAGGACGAACAGGCGGCTTACACCAAGCGCCTTTTCATGTACCCGGTGTTTGTCGCCGTGATCACGCTGGGGGCTTTGGTATTTTTGATGATTATGGTCGTCCCCGAGCTGCTGAAATTCGTTCAGACAACGGGGCAAGAACTCCCGCTGCACACGCGGGTGCTGATCTTCACCTCCAATGCCGCGGTCGAGTTTTGGTATGTATTCGTCTCGGTACCTATACTTATCATCAGCTTTATTTTGATCGCGATTAAGCGTAGCCCGACGTTTCATATCGCCTTCGATGCCGCCCTGCTCCGCGTCCCGGTATTCGGGCAGATCATCAAGAAACTTATACTGACGCGAATAGCCAGTTACTTTGCCCTCATGTATGCTGCCGGGATCACGGTGTTGGAGTGTTTGAAAGTGGCCGAGGAGATCGCCGGCAATAAAGCCATCGAAGAGGCGCTTCGGATAGCCGCCCGCCAGATCAGCGACGGCGCCGGCCTAAGCAACAGTTTTGCGGCCACCGGATTGTTTCCGGCCTTGGTATTGCGGATGCTCCGGGTGGGCGAGAATACCGGGGGGCTCGAGACCGCGTTGCAAAACGTAAGCTATTTTTATACGCGCGACGTACGGGAGTCGATTGAACGCCTGCAGACCATTATACAACCGGCGATGACCCTGGTGCTCGGAGTGCTTCTCGGCTGGGTGGCCTTATCGGTGCTGGGCCCGATCTATGATCTCATCACTAAGATCAAAGTTTAGCCCCGCGCGCCGGCGCGCCCTCTGCATCGCCTCCGATGGCGTGTCGGTGTATCAGTGGGAAAAGGGCGGCATTTCCGGCGCCTTCGTGTTCGACGTCGATGATGTCGGCCTGGCCAATTTTGAACGCTATCTGAGGGAAGCGCCGAAGGTCCCCATTTATCTGATGGTCGACGTCGTCGAAGAAGAATACCGTCACGAAAACATACCTCATCTCTACGGGTCCGACCGCCAAGCGGTCATCGAGCGCAAGCAGACCTGGTTCTTTCGCGGCACGCCTTATTGCCATGTCATGATCCAAGGGCGGGAAGCGGAGGGCCGCCGCGACGACAAGCTGATGTTCACCGCCATCATCAACCCGGACATCGTGACCCCCTGGGTCCGGCTTTGCACCCAAAACAAGGTTGCTTTGGCGGGCATCTACTCCTTGCCGATTCTAAGCGCGTCCCTCCTTGCCAAGATGAAGGTCCCTTCCCAGGATGTGCTGCTCGTAACCATGCAGGGGTCGAGCGGGCTGCGGCAGTCCTTTTTCAACGGCAGGGTTCTCAAGATGAGCCGCCTCGCCAAGATGCCGAGGCTCGGCACGGTGCCCTTCGCCCCCTATATCCTCGGGGAGCTGGGGAAGTTCGAGCGCTACCTCACCAGCGTGCAGCTCCTAAAAGCCCGGCCGCTCGATACCTATATCCTTGCCCACGGCGAAACATTGGACCAGTTGGCGCAAGCGTGCCGCAACACGGAAACGCTGCGATATCACTTGATGGACGTGGCCGATGCCGCAAGGCGTCTGGGGATCCACGGAGTGCTCACCACTCCGTTTAGCGATCATATCTTCGCGCACCTCTTGCTGCGCACCCAACCGAAGAACCATTACGCCTCGAATGTAGAACGCCGTTACTACACGCTGCACCAAACCCGCGCCGGCTTGTATGCGGCGAGCGTCATCGCCTTGCTTGGCAGCGCGTTATGGAGCTGCTTCAACCTGATAGAAGGCGTGTCGGACAGGAGATTGGCTCGGGATGCGGCGCAAAAAGCCATGTTCTATCAGGCCCGCTACGACAGGGAAAAGGGACGGCTGCCTCCCACCGCGGTCAGCCCCGCCGATATCAAGACCGCCGTGGACATCGTCGATACGCTTGCTCAGCACAAAGCGGCGCCGCTCAGCCGGATGGGGGTCCTCGGGCAAGCGCTCGCTGGTTTCCCCACCC
>JBOIDH010000208.1:0-4805 GCA_050740495.1 Gammaproteobacteria bacterium
CGCATCCTGGTCCGGGGAGGTGATGTTCAAGGTCACCGCCGAGCTCAGTGTGCCCGCGGGCGTAGCGACCGAGCAACTGTGCGCGGTGCTCGAAAACCTCGGCAACGAGCTGATGGTGGATATCGCGATCGAGGAAGAGGGACGGCCTACTTCACCGTAGTGACGGCGGGCCGGCTCCAGCCGTTTCTCTACCCATCGCATTACACGCGGTCGCTTGAGAGGCTATCCCGCAGTGGGCTCGACGCGCCGGCCTCGCGTGTAGCAAAACGCGTATCGTGTTAATCTATCTAAGATCCTGCGAAATGCGGCAGGTCAGCCCAGGGGGGTCTATGCCCCGAGCCCCATAAGGCTCGGTACCGAATGGTCGGAGAGGCCGGCCTGTTTCGTGGAGATTTTTAATTAATATACACGACGAAAAGGAACAGACAGATGAAGAAAAATTTTGTATTCGCACTCCTCGCGGGTGCGCTCAGTCTTACCGCAACGAGTGCTTTTGCTCAAGCCGGCACTGGCCACCATGTAGACGTCGTCAGGGGATTCGTATCCGAAGCCCTAAAACACGCGAACGAAGCCTTGGCCCAGGCTCAGGCAGGAAATGCTCCGGGGACCGCCGAGCATGCCCGCGCGGCGTCAGCTCAGGCCGATGAAGCCGCCGTTACTGAAAACGCCGGTATGGATATAGAGCAGGCTCAGAACCGGCTCACTACAGCGATCGTAGCGGCCGACAAAGGGGATGCGGCCGCCGCCGTGGCCCCGATGCAAGAATCGGTTACTTTACTTACCGGGGCGCTAGAAAAATTATAAAAAAGGGCACGGAAGTTCCTGTCAACCTGAACGCCTTTCGCTGGTCTCAACAAGGACGTTGCGATCAGCGGATCACCTAACCCGCTGCAGCCGCCACCCCGCGGATCGGAGCCTCCGGAATCTTCATGAGGGACCGAGGCGCGCCCGATGGAGCGCGCCAGCCTTGTCATTGCGTCACGGTCGCTACCGCGGCGCGGGTCATCTTCTGTAATTCGCCTTTTTCATGCAGCTCCATCACGATATCGCAACCCCCGATGAGCTCCCCATTGATGAAAATCTGGGGAAACGTCGGCCAGTTGGAATAGCGGGGCAGGTTCTGGCGGATCTCGGGTTGCGACAGTATGTCCACATGCGCGAATGGCACCTCACAGGACTTCAAGGCTTCGGCCACGCGCATTGAAAAACCGCACTGCGGGAAATCCGGCGTTCCTTTCATGAAGAGCACGATAGGATTGCTATGAATGGTCGTCTTGATTTGCTCCATGATATCCATGGTACCTCCGGTCGTTCTCGGACGACGTATCGAATGTGATCGGTTTAGCGTCGGGTTGCCGTCATTCTAAGAGCCTAACGGCCGCGTTACCAGTCCCGCATCGAAACATAGGCCGTACGTTCGCCGCGCCGGTTGTGAAGGATTAGGATTCCGCATCCGGTTCGACGTTGCGCCCGCGCTTGAGCAGACCGCGACGGCGCTTGCTTTCTAGCCGGATCCTCCGCGAGGCGCGCGTCGGCCCGCTCGCCAATCGCGGCGTTGGGATGATCGCGGCCCGGCGGATGAGGTCCAGGAGGCGTTCGAGCGCGTCTCGCCGATTGCGTTCTTGGCTACGATAGCGGTGGGCCTCGATCACCAACGTCGACTCCTTGGCGATGCGCCCGCGGGCGAGGTAGAACAAGCGCTTGCGCAGCGTCTCCGGCAGATAAGTGGCGTTGCCGAGGTGAAAACGAAGCTGCGCCGCCGTCGCGACTTTATTGACGTTCTGACCGCCGGGTCCCGGGGCGCGCATGAACTGCCACTCGAGATCCCGCTCCCGGAGGTAGAGTGTGGGGCTAACGCGGATCACCAGCCGGTTGTGTCGATGGGTTCGATGTGTCTCGAGTGACGTCCGCGGCTACGAATTCGCTCAATTGCGTCAGGAGCGATTGAATGTTCTCTCTCACCGATCCTTCGTGCGCCTTGCGTACCCGGCTCACGCCGTACAGCGCCTCGGCGGGAGGCGCGTCGTAGGTCGAGGTCACCCGCCGTTGCCACAGTTCCTTTTCGCTCCAGCCATCCACGATCCGGTAATCGACCTTGAACACCGAGCGCATCGTCAAGCCCGGGATCACGTTTTGAGCCACAATCTTGGGATAAAGCACATAATCACCGTTGAGATCGATAAACACGATGCGGAATAGTCCTGATTTTTCGAGCGCGATCTTCAGGGCCTTCCGAAACCCTTCGTTATCGATCTCCGAGGTCATGAAAAAATTGGTCTCCTCGCCGCCCACTGCCCGTGAGATGGCGATCGTTTTTCGGCTGGAGACGGACGGCGCGGTGTCCATGTCGGGCACCATTGCCGGGACTTCCGGCCGCTCTGCGCAACCCGATTCAAGCACCGCGAGGATCAGAAGGAGACGTTTCGCTCGTTGCATGATAGGACTGGCGCCGGAATCGCCGGGTATGCTTTGAAGGCGGTGTACAGGCGATCGGGTTCTACCGCGTCGCTTGCCGGGTCACGGGCCGCGGGGTTTGGGGCCCTCTCTCATAGACCCAGCGGAGCAGCGCGTCCTGGGCCGCGCCGCCCGCCCCGGCGTTGCGGTGATTGATGAGGCAGACGACCGCGATCGTGCGCCCTACGCGGTCGTGCACATAACCGGCAATGGCTTTGACGCCGCGCAGACTACCGGTTTTTATGTGGGCATGACCTGCGAGGGCCGTGTAACGCAGCCGCCGGCGCATGGTTCCGTCCACCGAGGCGATAGGCAGGGAGGATACGAATTCCGGCATCAACGGACTGCGGTACGCGGCGAGCAACAGTTTGCCCAACTCGCGCGCCGTGATGCGCTCCTTTCGCGACAGCCCGGAGCCGTTTTCGAGAATGGCCATTCGCGGATCCAAGCCTTGATCGAGTAGCCAATCATGCATCGACTGTTGCGACTTCACCAGGGTCGCCGGCGCTTGCCGAGCGGCCGCGCCAAAGGTAAGGAACAACTGCCGCGCCATCACGTTGTTGCTGAACTTGTTGATGTCGCGCACGATCTCGGCGAGCGGCGGGGATTCGCTTGCGGCCAGAAGCTCGGCGCGCGCCGGAACCGGGCCCTCGCGCACGCTGCCGTGGATCGCGCCGCCGAGATCACCCCATATCTCTTTGAATACACCATGGACGTACTGCGGGTGGCCCAAGACAGCCGTGTAATACTCGCCATCGCCGCAGGCCGCGGCGTAGCGTCCATGGACCGTCACTCTTACCTGCGAAGCATCGCCGCGCACACCGATCGACGGGCCGCCCCGGCACGGCCCGCGCGTGGCGCCGAGGCGGTTGACGAGCTGCAACTGCATGGGATTCGGATCGCTCACCACGCGCACGGCGCCGGCGCCCGTCGGCAACAAGCGGATCTGTACGGACTTGAAGTTCAACAGCAAGGCATCGGGTCCGGTGTTGTACGGGCTGAAGGGCTGGTGATCGAACTGCCCGGGGTCATCTGCCGGGATTGCGAAGTAGCTGTGATCGAGCACCAAATCCCCGCGGATCACGCGAATGCCGCGTTGCCGGATGGTGCGCAGCAGGAGCCAAAACCGTTCCAAGGTCAGCTTGGGATCACCGTAGCCCTTAATGATGAGATCCCCCTCGAGCATATCGCCTTGGGTACGGCCCGAGCCGTAGATCTCGGTCTTCCAGGTGTAGACGGGACCGAGCCGGTCGAGCGCCGCGAAGGTCGTGAGGAGTTTAACCGTCGAGGCGGGATTCATCGGCGTTTGCGCCGACCATTCGAGCAACGGCTCCGGGGTGGCCGTGTCTTGCACGAAGATCCCGGCGCTCGCGGCTGGGATCCTGGCCCGCTGTAGCGCTTGTGTCACCACGGGCGGTAACGACCCCCGAGGCGTTTCCGCGCGCGGCCACGGGGGGACGAATGCCAAGAGGAGTGTGAGCGCGGCGGGTCCTCTAGCGAGCATGCCGCGACAGCGCGATGCGCGCTTATTCGGGCCTAGCAGCAGGAGAGAGTTCTTATTCACATTGCTCCGCTATCCAAGAGCGCAGGGTCTATAACGGGCCCCGTGGTGTCTCCAGTGAACACGCTATCGCAGTGCTCACCGAAATCAGGAAATCGTCCGCTAGGCAGGCGAGGGATGCCAACCCGCATCGGCCCACAGCTCCCCGCTCACCGCGGAGTTGGTGATCATAAAGCAAATCGCGTCCGCGATCTCTTGCGGCCGGATCAACCGCCCTAACTGGGTCTCGGGGAGAACGTATTTCTGGATGTACTCCTCGCCGAGGGCGCGGACCATAGGGGTGTCGGTGAAGCCGGGGTGAATCACGCTGCAACGGACGCCGTGAAAGATGGCTTCCTTCATCAAGGTCGCCGCCGCCCCTTCCAGACCGGCCTTCGATGCGGCATAAGCGATCTGGCCCTTGTTCCCCTGCGAGGAGATCGAACCGATGAAGATGATTACGCCCTGCATGCCTTCCTGGGGTTGCCAACGCTTTAGGCCCATGCGGTAACGCGCCTCGGCGGCGCGCGCCACCATCTCGAGCGACCAGTAGACCGGGGCGATGAGATCAACCTCCGTCACCAGCCGGAATTTCTCCAGCGGATAGATTTCGGCCTTGCCGGTCTCTTTGTTCATCTTGACCGCTAGGGCGTCCCGGGTGATGCCGGCGGCGGGGACACAAATAGTCACCATGCCATGTTGTTCGCCCACGGCGTCGAATACCCGGCGGCGGAAATCGTCGTCGCTCACATTCCCGCGGAAGGCGCGGGCCACCGCTTTGCCGAGGTCTTTGTTGATCTCCTCCGCGGTC
>JBOIDH010000209.1:0-4801 GCA_050740495.1 Gammaproteobacteria bacterium
GCTAGGGCTTGTAGACGATGAGGCTCATGTTTCCGCCGGGGAAGACACCGTCATTGGTGACGGCCTTCTCCCGATGGTCATGAAACATCCACACCCCCGGCCCATAGCTGTTCAGCCCATCGTCCGTGGTGTCCAACACCAGATCGAGGCGCTGGGCGGGAGCCAGATCGAACACGTCGCGCGTGATCCAGGCCGTGGGGTCGTGCTCGATCCCGTCATAGTGGGTGATCGCAAGCTTGTGGCCATGGGTGTGGATGGCGATGTTGCGATCGTCTCCGCCGTTCGCCATACGCAGTTTCACCTTCTGGTTCGGCTCGACGATGATCAGCGAATCGCGGATCGTGTAAGGGAACGAGTGCCCGTTCAGCAGGAAATACTCCGACGAGGCCTTGGTGACATCGAACCCGCTGGTCGTGGCCTTGCCGATCAAACGCGGGTCGTTCGCGGCCTTGATGACATCGCCGAGATCCCGGTCCACCTCCTGGTAGAGCAGGTCGTATTCGCTCGCGTATCGCTCCTTGATCGCGGCTGAGGGGTGGCGCACCTGGCCCGCGCCGACGTTGATGGTCTGGACCCAGTTGTCGGGGCGATTTTCCTCCACTACGAAGATCCCCATGAGCCCCATCATGACGTGCACCGGCGGCTGCTCATGGCAATGGTAGAGCATCGTGCCCGTCTGCCGTGGCGTCAGCTCGTAGGTGAAGCTCTCGCCCGGCATGGTCGCGGAATGGCTGGTCTCCGGCACGCCGTCGTTCCCCCGATGCTCCCCGTGCAGGGGATTGTCGAGGAAGTAAGGGTGGTCGACGCCATGAAAATGAATGGTATGGGGCAGGTAGTGGGTGTTCTCGAGCGTCACCCGCACGGTGTCGCCCGCCTCCACCCGAATGGTGGGCGAGGGCATGCGCAAGAGCGGGCTGGCCGCCATGCTGTAGATGTCTTTGGTCGCCATGCCGTGGGGTTTGGGCACGAATGTCCAGAAGCCAGGCTGGATCCCGGGTGCGATGGAGTAAGTAGGGACCGGGAACGTCACCTCGGGGGACCGGCCGTTGAGCTCGGCCACCTCGAGCTTGATATGGACGACATCGGGATCGCCGTCCCCATCCCGGTCGTTCTCCAGCACCACCGCGTCCATGGCCAGACCCGACTCCATGAGCGTCGTGTGGGAGACGTTATTGGTGCCCTTCACGACGGCCGCCACCAGCGCGGGGTTGTCGGGCTCGCACCCGGGGGATTCGTCGATGGTGACGTCGTCGATGACCTGGGCCGGGCGCCAGCTCGGGTGCGAGTCCGGGCAGGGCGGTTCCGCCTCCCCCATCGCGAACTCCTTGGTGGGAGGGCCAGGCTCATAGGGCGGCATCCGCATCCACCACCAGGACACAACGCCGCCAGCAATGACGAGGACGACCACCATCACGATGGTCAGTGTTCTACGGCTTGGGATCTTCACGGACAGTCTCCACGATGCGGCGCGGCTCGCCTCCTCAATATCACGCGCCGATGCGACACATCGTGCGCTCACATGAGCGGATGAGTGGCTCTTCCCGCTCCAAAGCGACGAGGTATCATGCTTGCCCAGCGAGCGGCAAAGGTTCGATCCGGATCAAACCAGCCCACCGCCAAGGCGTGAAATGCGCTCAGGGCGCGTTCTCGTAGGCAGGGTTCGATCCGCAAGCGCTGTGATAGAAAAGGACCTACCAGCCGGCCAGAACGACCTCAACCTCAACGCTGCCGGCCGATCGAGGTCATCGGGGTCCGAAACGACATGACGCCGGAAATCGGACCTCGGAGAGTTAATGGAAGTTCCCGAATGGCGAAACTACTCGATCAGCTAGCCCCACCCTCGCTCATCCCGCTTGCGGAGCGCGAGCCGGGACAGCCTGCCCACCTAGCAGCCTGTCGGACTTAGCGCGGAACTTTTCATGGGCCTGGCGATCGGATCGGTCAGGGTTCCAATGAGCGAGCGCACATGAGCCATTTCCGTCCCTGTGATCGTGACACACCGTACCTGCTGCCGCCATCGTTGGATGACTGGCTGCCGAAGGACCACCTGGCGCGCTTTGTGGCGGACATCGTCGATCAGTTGAACCTCTCGGCGCTGATCGGTCGATACCGCGGCGCGGGCTCGGCGGCCTATCACCCGGCGATGCTCTTGGCATTGCTCATCTACGGCTATGCCACGGGCACCTATTCGAGCCGACGCATCGAGCAGGCGACCTACGACTCGTTGGCGTTTCGCTACCTCGCGGCCAATACCCACCCCGATCACGATACGCTGTGCGCGTTCCGCAAGCGGTTCCTCAAAGAGATTGAGGCCCTGTTCGTACAAGTGCTTTGCATCGCGAAGGAGATGAAGCTGTTGAAGCTCGGGACGGTGGCCTTGGATGGGACCAAGATACACGCCAACGCCTCGCGCCATAGCGCCCTGTCGTATGGGCATGCCGAGAAGCTGGAAGCCCAGTTGCAGCTGGAGGTGGCCGAGCTTTTGGCCCGCGCCGAGGCGGCCGATGCCGAGCCGTTGTCCGAAGGGTTGAACCTTCCCGAGGAGTTGGTGCGACGTGAGGCGCGCTTGCAAGCCATCGGCGAGGCGAAGGCCGAGATCGAGGCCCGCGCCGCCGAGCGCTTTGCCGGTGAGCAGGCCGACTACGAAGCCAAGAGGAAGGCGCGGGAAGAGAAAGAGGAGTGTACCGGTCGGAAACCTCGCGGCACCCCGCCGGCACCGCCCACACCCGGTCCCCGCGCCCAAGACCAGATCAATCTCACCGATCCCGACTCGCGCATCATGCCCGCGGCGGGCGGGGGCTTCGAGCAAAGCTACAACGCCCAAGCGGCGGTGGATACCGACACGATGCTGGTGGTCGCCACGGGACTGACGCAAGCGACCAACGACAAGCAGCAGATCACGCCGATGGTGGAGACGCTCGGTGCCTTGCCCGAGGCACTGGGCGAGGTCAGCGAGCTCTTGACCGACGCCGGCTACTTCAGTGAGGCCAATGTGGCCACCTGTGTCGAGGCGGGTATCGACCCCTTGATTGCGACCGGGCGTGAGTCGCATCACCTGCCCTGGCAAGAACGCTTCGGCGAGCCGCCGCCGCTCTGTGAGCCGGCGGATGCGGTGGAACGCATGCGCCATCGGCTGAAGACCCGCGCCGGGCGCACGTCGTATGGGAAGCGCAAACAGACCGTGGAGCCGGTCTTCGGCATCATCAAAGCGGGGATGCGGTTCCGGCAATTTCTGCTGCGGGGGCTTGAGGCCGTACGCGGGGAGTGGTCGTTGGTGACGATGTCGTGGAACATCCGTCGGATGGCAGTGCTGAAGGGTTGAAAACCAGGCTGGGATCGATCCGATCCTCATCATTTCACCGTCCTTCCAGCATTCATGACCGCCCGACCCACGATGGCCGCGTCCAGCATTCCGCACTTCCGCTTTACCGTTCAACCTTGAGTCCGACAGGCTGCTAGCCATCTCCCGGAGGGAGAGGGGGTCTACGGAGGCGATTTATGACTGTGGCCAGTATATCGAATCGACGACATCGCTTCGGTACGAAATTCACAGAGAGGAGCAATGACATGGCGAAACCCTTAGCAGGCAAGGTGGCATTGGTCACCGGCGGATCGCGCGGGATCGGCGCGGCGATCGCGAAGCGCCTTGCGGCGGATGGTGCCGACGTCGCGGTGAGCTACGCCGCGTCGGCCGACAAGGCCAAGGCGGTGGTCGACGCGCTGGAGGGTCACGGCGTACGCGCGGCGGCGTTCCAGGCCGATCAAGCCTATCCCGGCCAGGTCGAAGGTCTGGTCAAGGCGGTCGTCGAAAGCTTCGGCCGACTGGACATTCTCGTCAACAATGCAGGTGTCTTCGTCGCCAGCACGGTCGGCGATCCCTCCGCGGACGTCGCCGGGCTCGATCGGCAATTCGCGATCAATGTCGGCGGTGTGGCGGCAGCCGTGCGCGTGGCGGCGCCGTTCATGGTCGAAGGCGGCCGGATCATTTCGATCGGTTCCGTCGCCGGCACTCGCGCGCCGTGGCCCGGCTTCGCCGACTATTCGGCGAGCAAGGCGGCCGTGGCGGCCTACACCCGAGGGTGGGCGCGGGACTTTGGCCAAAAAGGCATTACCGTGAACGTCGTGCAGCCGGGCCCGATCGATACGGACATGAACCCGGCCGACGGCGCTTTCGCCGAAGCAGGGAAGGCGGGCACAGCGCTCGGCCGTTATGGCACGCCCGAAGAGGTCGCCGCCGCGGTCGCTTTTCTCGCAAGTCCTGACGCGGCCTTCATCACCGGCGCGACACTGGATGTGGATGGCGGCTTCAACGCCTGATCCCACCATAAGCCGCAGATACTGTTCCTTGACGAGCCAACGGGAATTCCGCACCTAAGGGCCGGTTCGAGTTGCGTGAGGACGACCGCCTTTTCAAGCCCTCGCGCGAGCCGGCTTAGCTCGAGGCCATCCGGGAGTGCTTACGCGGCTGTCCACGGAAACGGGGGAAATCCATGCGTTATACTGAAAGGTATGGACTCGGATTTTGATGTCACCCGCGAAGAACGTGCCCGGGAGTACCGGACCCTGTTGGAGGTGTCGGAGTCGATCGCCGCGCACCGCGACCTCCCCGATCTGTTTCATGAAATCGCCCAAAGCCTGCACCGCGTGGTCCGCTTCGAGTACATGCGGCTGATCCTGCATGACGCCGAGCGCAACGTCATGCGCGTACATCTTCTCGAAGCGGCCAAGCCGAGCCCTGATGTCTTGGGCTGCCAGGACCTATCCGTGGAGGAGTCTCCCGGCGGTTGGGTCTGGCACACGC
>JBOIDH010000210.1:0-4796 GCA_050740495.1 Gammaproteobacteria bacterium
GGGATCATCAACACGCGCGCGAATCTTCTCGAAGCGACGCGCGTTCGAGACGAGGCCGCGGTTGATGCCTATTCCTTCACGCGCGAGGCCTACCGCCAAAAGCGTATCAATGCCATCTATGATGGGGACCCTCCGGTCGAAAACCTGGACGAGTTTATCGAGGGCGACGGCACCGAAGACGGCGTTCTGATGATCAAATAGCCGCCGCGGGAGTTGCTGAATTTGGCCGCGGCCCAAGTGCCGAAGCTGCCGGGGCCGCGCTGGGATCCAAAAGCTCAATCCAATGCTTTACCGGGACTCGCGCTTTTTGCTTGAGGTGCTGGTAACAGCCGATATTCGCGGTGGCGATTAGCGCCGGGCGCCGCGCTTCCAAGTGCTTCACTTTTTCCGCCAGCAGCCGGCGCGACAATGGCCCTTGCAGAATCGAATAGGTCCCCGCGGAGCCGCAGCACAGATGCGGGTCTTGCACCGGGACCAAGTTGAACCCAAGCGCCTGCAACAATGCCTCCGTCACTCCGGCGAGCTTGAGCGCATTCTGCAAGGTGCAGGGCGCATGAAACGCAATCGGGACTCGAACATCCGTTGCCGCCCGGATGGCTTCGCAATCCTCCTGCATCAGCACTTGGCACGGATCGCGGGCCAGCGCGGATACGCGCGCGGCCTTGGCGCCATAGTGCGGATCACCCCGCAGCAAGTCGCCGTAATCCCGAAGCATCGCTCCGCATCCACTCGCGGTGATGACCAAGGCTTCCGCGCCACGCTCTAATACCGGCCACCAACGATCGATATTACGGCGCATGAAACCGCGCGCCTCATCGAGGGCCGAGAGGTGATAACTCAAGGCGCCGCAACACCCGAGTGCGGGCACCAGCGTGATGCCCAAGCGATCGAAAACGCGGGCGGCGGCGGTGTTGATCGCCGGCGCCAATACCGGTTGCACGCAGCCCTCTAAAAGCAGCATCGTGCGCCGATGCCGCCGCCGCGGCCAGCCGTGCGCAGCGGCAGGAGGCGCCAAAGGCAGGTTGTCGCGGTAGTTCCGCGGTAACAGCGGGCGAATGATGCGCGCTAGCCGCGTGAGATGCCGCACGCGCCGGGGATAAGGCAGGGTCATCCGTAGCGCCCGCCGGACCCAGCGGTCGAGCAGGGGACGCGCGCTGCGTTGTTCCAGTTCTTGCCGGCCGATCTCGAACAAACGGCTGTACTCGACGCCCGAAGGACAGGCCGTCTCGCAGGCGCGGCAGAGCAAACAGCGATCGAGGTGTTCCCGGATCGCCGGGTGGGCCGCCCCCGTTTCAAGCATGTCTTTAATGAGATAGATGCGGCCGCGGGGACTGTCACGCTCATCGCCGAGCAGCCGGTAGGTGGGACAACTCGCGGTGCACAAACCGCAGTGCACGCATTTTCGCAAGATCGCATCCGCCTCTTTACCTTGCGGTGTGGCCCGGAACGATGGGGGCAGCGAGGTTTGCATCGGGAGGGCGGGTTATAGCTCCGGGAGTAAGCGGCCTGGATTGAGAATGCGGTTCGGATCGAAGGCTTTCTTGATCCGCTGATAGACGCTTAATAAGGCCGGCGGCGGCCTAGGAAAGGGCTCCCCTTTCTGATCACCGCCACGAAATAAAACCGCATGCCCCCCGCAACCGAGAGCGGCGTGTTTAATGTCCTCGGGATCGGCCTCGCTCTTTAACCAGCGGTGTGCGCCACCCCAGTCGAAAAACCACTCCCCCGCAAGCGCCAAAGGAGCTGCCGCCGGGGGTGCCGATAGGCGCCACACGGGCCGCTCATCGAGAAAATACGGCAAGCGTTGCTCGCGCAGATCCTCCCAAAATCGGCTGTTAGCCTCTTGGCCCCCAATCTCCGCGCAAGCGCTGGCCACCGAGGCCGCGCTGCCCGTCAAGCGCGCATATACCGCCACACCGTCATAAGCCGCGGCCGAGAGCGGCAACGGTTTACACGCCCACGCGTTCATCAGCTCGATGGCGCGCGCGGCCTCGACCTCTTGGCGCAAGCTGATCTCGGCCCGAGGCCGTGGTAGCACCTTGAGCGATACCTCCACGATGATCCCGAGCGTCCCGAGCGTCCCGACCATCAGGCGCGAGAGATCGAAGCCCGCCACATTTTTCATCACCTGGCCGCCGAAGCGCAGGAGAGAGCCTCCGGCGACGATACAACGGATCCCAAGAACGCTGTCGCGCACGCCCCCCGCGTAAGGCCGGCGCGGTCCCGCCAGCCCGGTCCCGATCATCCCGCCGATCGTGGCGTCGTCCCCAAGATGCGGAGGCTCACAAGCGAGCATCTGACCTTCGCTCGCGAGCAATGCTTCGAGATCACTGATTCTCGTCCCGGCGCGTACCGTCACCACCAGCTCGGTCGGCTCATAGGCTATCACCCCGGACAAGTTTCGCAGTGACAACGGCGCTGCCCCCACCACCCTGCGCCCGTAAAACGCCTTGGAATCACTGCCGAAGATGCGTAAGGGCTCGTACCGGTTGGCTGCTTTCACCGCGGCAGCGATCTCATCGAGGGTCTCGGGCGCCAACATCGATCCCCAGCGTGTCACTCAATCGTCATCCAGGCGCCTCGCGTCCTGCCGGCGCGAATCCGCGCCGCAGCGTGTTTTCGGTCACGGTTCGCGGGATCATGAACTGGAGCAAATAATCCGGACCGCCGGCCTTGGTGCCCACCCCGCTCATCTTGAATCCGCCGAAGGGTTGGCGCTCCACCCACGCGCCCGTGATCTTGCGGTTGATATACAGGTTGCCGACTTGCAGCTCGCGGGTTGCTTGCAGGATATGAGATGGACTGCGCGAATAGATGCCGCCGGTTAACGCATAGGGCGTCTGATTCGCCACGCGAATCGCCGCATCGAGATCGGCGACGCGCATCACCGCGAGGACCGGCCCGAAGATCTCCGTCTGCGCGAGGTAGGAATCAGGCGCAACGCCGGTGAAGATCGCGGGCCCCACGAAGTAGCCGCCGCCCAAATCCGGACACGGCATCGCCAAGGCGAGCTCTGCCCCCTCCGCCCGGCCCCGTTCGATCGCATCGAGCACTCGGGCCTTGGCGCCGGCATCGATGAGGGGACCCATGAACACCGCGGGCGTCTCGGGCATCCCGATGCGCACACTGCGCGTCGCCGCGAGCAGCCGTTCGAGAAAGCGATCATAAGCCTGCTGGAGGACGATGACCCTGGAACAGGCGCTGCATTTCTGTCCTTGATACCCGAAGGCCGACTGCACCACTCCGGTCACGGCTTCATCGAGATCGGCGTCGTTGTCGATAATGATCGCGTTCTTGCCCCCCATTTCCGCGATGACCTGCTTGACATGAGACTGTCCGGGTCCGGAATCCGCGGCCAGCCGGAGGATGCGGCGGCCGACCTCCTCCGAGCCCGTAAACGCAATGAAGGCGATCTGCGGGTGCCGCACCAGATATTCGCCGAGCGTACCGCCCGCGCCCGGCAAGTATTGCACCACCCCGGGCGGTACTCCGGCCTCTTGCAACAGCCGCACGAAACGCGCGGCGATCACCGGCGTCTGCGAGGAGGGCTTCAACACCACCGTGTTTCCGGCCGCGATCGCGGCCGACAACATGCCTGTAAGGATGGCCAGAGGAAAATTCCAAGGAGAAATAATCGCGCCGACCCCGCGCGGAGCATACCGGTAGACATTTTCTTCACCGGGGACGTCGTGACACCGTGGCTGCTCCCAGTGCAGCGCCTCGCGAGCGTAGTACTCGAGGTAATCGATCGCCTCGGCGACGTTGGCATCGGCCTCGAGCCAGGTCTTGCCGGCCTCGAAAATCTCGAGCGCCGCGAACTCATCGCGCTGCCGGCGAAGCGCCTGGGCCGCACAAAGCAACAGATGCGCGCGCTCGCCCGCCGCTCGCCGCGACCAGTCCGCGAACGCCCGCAAAGCCCCGGAAAGAGCGCGATCCGCGTGCCCCGTCCCGGCCCGGGCCACGCGCCCGATCACCTCCTCGGGGCGCGCGGGATTCAGCGACACCAGCTCGTCTTTCGTCTGTACCGCTTCACCATCGATGAGGAGCGGGTAGTCGCCGCCGAGGGCGGCGCGCGCCGCTAATAAGGCGCCGTGGAACGCGCTCCGCTCGGCGGGATCGGTGAAACGATGCGGCGGCTCGTTGCGAAAACGCGAAAGCGTCCGCGCGCCCGCCGGCTCCTCGCCGCTCGTTCCCTCGCGGAGCACTGCGGTCAGCCGTGGCGCGGTTTCCGCTTCCGGATCATCGCCATGCGGAGAGGCGAGCAGTTGCCCCACCGCCAGCGTGCGCGCCAGGTTCAGGCGCTGAAACGATTGACTGGAGGAATTCTCGAGCAGCCGGCGCACGAGATACGCCATGCCCGGCAGCAATTCGCCGAAGGGGACATACATCCGCAGCCTATAGCCCATCTCCGCGAGCACATCCTCGAGCCCGCTCGCCATGCCGTGCAGCATTTGGAACTCGAATTGGTCGCGTTGGATCCCGCGCTCTTCGGCGAGGACCATCGCGAAAGCGACGCTGCGCAGGTTATGGGTCGCAACCGCCGCCTCGATCCTGGGGTGGTGTTCGAACAAGAGCCGCACACAACGCTCGTAACAAGCGTCGGTCTGCCATTTTTTGGTCCAGACCGGCAGCGGCCATCCGTGCTGCCCGGCGATGACCGTCTCATAATCCCAGTACGCTCCCCGGACCAAACGCACGGTGATCGGTGTCCCGCGGCGGGCCGCCCAGACGCCGAGATCGTTGATATCGGCCTCGGTCTCGCGGAGGTAGGCTTGTAATGCGATCCCGGCATCCGG
>JBOIDH010000211.1:0-4794 GCA_050740495.1 Gammaproteobacteria bacterium
TCGCCTTCGCGGTGTTTCAGGGCGTGAGCAACCTCGGTTTTTGGGCGCTTGCCTGGCTAGGAAAAAACTACGCGCTGTTAGCCCTCGTCATCGCACTCGAAAACCTGAGCGGCGGTATGGGAACCGCCGCCTTCGTGGCGCTGCTGATGGGACTGTGCGACCCGCGCTATACAGCCACGCAATATGCTTTGCTTTCCGCCATCGCGAGCTTGAGCCGCGTTTTTGTTGGTCCCGCGTCGGGGCAAATGGTTGCGGTGATCGGGTGGGCTAATTTTTTTCTAGTCACCTTCGTTGTCTCCCTACCCGTATTCTGGCTCCTCTATCGCGTGCGCTTGGATATCGCAAGCCTCCACGCGGCTCGCTAAGGGATTATTCGAGCTCAATTGTTATAGCGCCGATTACCGAACCTTGTGCCATGCCTGGGCTTGTTCGGTTGATGCTGCCCTTGATGGTACCCGTCGTGAAAACCTTCAGAGTAGCCGCGGTCATAGGGCGGTTGATATCCACCGTAGGGAGGAGGGGAATCATAGGCAGGTGGTTGTTGGTAATACCCTTGGTAGGCGCCACTCTGGCAGTGGCTATAAAATCCCCCGTACGGCTGGTTGCAAGAACCTTGGGTAGCCGGTGAGGAGTAGCGATAGACGCCATTGCCCCCGCCATATATTTGACGCTGGTAACCCTGATCGGTGCTATCGGTGCTATATCCGTATACCGAAATACCGTATTGATCGCCGGCTATGGCTGCCATGGAAACGGAAGCCAAAGCGCAGAGAACGATGTACTTGACGCAGGCGTTTCGCTTGTCGGTTTGCATGGCGCGGATCCCGCTGTTTGTCGCTAATTCGACCCCATCGGGTGGGTGAAGTTGCTTGTACTTGGGCGCTTTTCGGCTCAGGTCTAGCGCCGAAGACCCTTGGGGAGGCACTAAGGCTCGCGGACGACGCGCAACCCGACATCATCGTAGCGGCCGCCGGCATTGAGCCGAAAGCGTTTGGTCGAGCGCAGGGATTTCGCCGGCGTGCTGTAGGCGCCACCGCGGGCCACTCGCATTCCACACTTGGGTGTCTCCCAGGCGCTCCCATTGGAGGGAGCGCCCGTGTACGACGGATGATAGCAATCCTGTACCCATTCCAATACGTTCCCGGCGGTATCATGCAGACCGAACGGATTGGCCTTAAAGCTGCCGACGGGCGCCGGTTGTTGGGCAGTGAGATCGCTACCACACCCATAGCAGTGCGCCTTAGCTTCTTCGATCTGGTAACCCCACCAGTAGGGCGTCTGCGTACCGGCCGCCGCGGCATATTCCCATTCCGCTTCCGTGGGAAGCCGGTACGGATGTCCGGTCGCCTGCGCCAACCAGCGCGTGTAGGCGGCGGCTTCATTCCAAGTAACGAGGACCACCGGCTTTCGATCGCCGGTTCGTGCGGAACCGTTGCCGAGCGATCTCCGTGTCGCCCGTGCGAACGCAGCATACTCGGCGTAGGTGACTTCGTGACGGCTCATCGCGAAGCGTTTGACGGCGACTTGATGCCGGGGACTTTCGTCGGCGGCGGCCGCGGTTTTGGTGCTTCCCATCGGGAAGGAACCCTCCGGGATCCATACCATCTCGGGTCCCTGGCCGCGGCCGCCCAGCGAGTCGCGAAAAACCTCGGGTGCGGCGAGCGGTACCGTCGCGCTTGATTTGCTTGGCGCGGCGGCCGAGGGATCCGTTTCAGTATCCCGGTCCGGACCCGCTTGGGGTTGATCTATCTCCGGCGTTGCTAAACCTGGCGCTAACCCCTCATCGGCGGCCGGATTATCCATGGACACCGGCTCGGGGGGCGCGGCTTCGGGGGGGAACATGTCTTGCGTATACGTGAACAGTAGGAGCGCGATCAGGCCCAACGCCGCTGCGATGCCGGCGATGACGAGTGCCGGCCGGGACCGCCGCGGTTGCGGGGCGGCCACTTCCGGTATCTCTTCGGCCGCCGGTGGAGCGGGAAGCGTGACGGCTTCGGTTTGAATCGAGGGCGGGAGCGCGCTTTTCAGCGGCTCCGTGCGTTCGAGAACGTGGATGGCGAGCACGGTGGTGTTATCCTGGTGTCTTGCTTTGGCGTTATCCGCGGCTTTGAGCAACCCATCGACTAGGCTATTCGCCGTGCTTGCCTCGGCGCCGAGGGCCGCGATCTGGTCCTCGGCTAAGGTATCGAGACCGTCGGTAGCGAGGATCACCTTGTCGCCCGGCAGGAGCTCCAATGGCTCGCCGGGGCAGTCGATCTCAAAAATATCCTCGCCGGTCAACGCGCTTAAGAGCATGTTTCTAGTGCTCCCCGGTTCGGGTTCCACGGGCTGGCCCAAAGCCGCCATGCGGTCCAGAAAGCCGCCGTAGCTATGATCGGCGTTGGCCTTTTTCAGTTTGTGATTGCGCAATAGGTAAATATGGCTATCGCCGACACTCACATAATAGAGATGAGAACCTGATAATACGACGCTTACCAAGGTGCATCCCATGCCTTGCAGGGCGCTCATTTCCTTGGCGGTGTCACCAATGACTTTGTTGGCGTGCGCTATCCCTTCGTGGAGTAAGGCTGGAATATCTCCTTCGGCGTAGTGGGTGGTCACGTGCCGATTGAAGGTCTGTACCGCGAGATTACTGGCAAGATGACCAGCCGCATGGCCGCCCATGCCGTCGGCCACGATCAGGACGGCGTCGGCGCCGGCATCCGATTTCTCGCTGAGATACGTGATTAGAAACGCATCTTCCTGAGAATTGCGGCGGCCGATGATCTGTGATCCGGCAAGCTCGAACCGTACTGGCATCGCGAGTAATCGACCCGGCTTTAGACTTTTGTTATAAAGCGTTGGCGGGGGTTATTTTAACTAGGTTAGTTTATCAAACTAAATAAAGCTATCGGGAACGGGCGTGTTGTTTGACTGATGACGCGGGATTATATGCGCGAAACATGCCTATCTGAATCCACTGATCGGCGTGGCCTTGTGGCGGCGAGCCGAATCATGGAAGCCCTTGAGCGCTTGGATCCAGCCATCGGGCAATGCATGCTGCGCGACCAGCGTCGGCTGCGACGCCGCTTGAAGGGCGTGCGCGCCGCACAAGCGGCCGGCGGAGCGGATCCGAACGCGCTCGGCGCACTCGAACGGCAGATACAGGCATCGATCGACATCGCCCGGCGGCGATCCGAAGCCTGCCCGCGCGTGGAGTTTCCGGAGTCCTTGCCGATCTACGCGCACGTCGAGGATATTGCCGGTGCGCTGGCGTCGCGCCAGGTTATTGTCGTGTGCGGCGAGACAGGCTCCGGAAAATCGACCCAAATACCGAAGTTATGCTTGTCCTTGGGCCGGGGAATACGCGGCATGATCGGCCACACCCAACCGCGCCGGATCGCCGCCCGGACCATTGCCTCCCGGATTGCTCAGGAGCTTCGTGTCGGGGTCGGGCAAGCCGTCGGATTCAAGGTGCGTTTCCGCGACCGCGCCGGACCCGCGACCTATATCAAGCTCATGACCGACGGGATCTTGCTCGCGGAAATCGAAAGCGATCGCCGGCTTGAAGCCTATGACACGCTCATCATCGACGAAGCCCACGAACGTACGCTCAATATAGATTTCTTGCTGGGTTATCTAAAAGATCTGCTACCCAAACGCCCCGATCTCAAAGTGATCGTGACCTCGGCGACCATCGATCCCCAGCGCTTCGCGCGGCATTTCAACGACGCGCCGATCATCGAAGTTTCCGGGCGCGCCTATCCGGTGGAACTTCGCTACCGGCCGCTAGAGAAAGACGAGGAAGGCCCGGAGGATCGCGATCTGGGGCAAGCTATCGTGGCCGCGGTCGATGAGCTGTCGCGCGAGCCGCCGGGAGACATCTTGATCTTTCTCCCCGGGGAAAAGGAGATCCGGGACGCGGCGGAGAGTTTGCGCCATCTGCGCATGACCGAAATACTGGCGCTTTATTCGCGCTTGAGCGCCGCCGAGCAAGACCGGGTGTTCACGGGCCACCCTGGCCGCCGCATCGTCTTGGCCACCAATGTGGCGGAGACTTCCGTCACGGTGCCGGGTGTCCGCTATGTGATCGATACCGGGCTCGCGCGCATCAACCGCTTTAATCCCAACACCAAGGTTCAGCGCTTGCTGACGGAGAGGATTTCGCAAGCTTCGGCGGAACAGCGCAAGGGGCGTTGCGGACGCTTGAGCGCGGGGATCTGTATTCGCCTGTATGCAGCCGAAGACTACGAGGCGCGGCCGGAATACACCGATCCGGAGATTTTGCGTAGCAACATGGCGGCGGTGATTCTCAAGCTGCGCGCCTTGGGAATGGAGGAGCTTGAGCGCTTCCCGTTGCTCGATGCGCCGGATAGCCGCGCGATCAAGGCAGGTTACAAACTGCTCGAAGAACTCGGTGCGACCGATGCCGCCAAAAAGCTTACGGCGCTGGGGCGGCAGCTTGCGCGGTTTCCGGTTGACCCGCGTATCGGGCGCATCATACTGAGTGCGCATGAATACCACTGTCTCGCGGAATTGTTGATCATTGCAGCCGCACTAAGTATCCAAGATCCGCGCGAGCGGCCGTTCGATGCTCGCGATGAGGCCGACGAGGCGCAGCGGCTATTCGCAGACCCGCGCTCGGACTTTCTTTGGTTCCTGCGTTTCTGGCGATTCTATAGTGAGCGAGCGCGCCACCTCTCGAAAAACAAGCTGCGGCAATTGTGCAAGACTCATTTCGTCTCACCGGTTCGCATGCAGGAGTGGATCGAAGTCGAAGGCCAACTGCGGGCATTGGCGCACGATCTCGGTATC
>JBOIDH010000212.1:0-4790 GCA_050740495.1 Gammaproteobacteria bacterium
CATCACACCAGAGGAGTCTCGCCCGCGGCCACTTCGCGCGGCATCGCTCGAGCATGGCCTCAGAGTAGTCGATTCCGGTGTAGGCGGCGCTCGCCTCCATAAGATACGGCGTCGTCCGTCCCGCGCCGACACCGATGTCGAGCAGATCGGCGCGGGCGATCTGGTCGCCATAGCGCTCAAGGATCACCTTTTCCCCCCTCGTCAGCTCGTCGTTCGACGCGTACCGTGCGACCACGAGCGGATCTTCATAGAACCGCTTGACGGCGGCGTAGACGTCGCTGCTCACGCGCTCACCCGGCCGAGCTCCGCCTGATACTCGCGGACATAGTCGGCCGCCATCCTTAGGTAGTGGTAGTTGCGCAGCGCCTTCTCGCGGCAGGCGCGGGGGGAAATGCGATCGAGGTGCGCGAATGCGCCGGGGTATTCGTCCTCGGAGCGGCAGACGAAGCCAACCTCGGGTGAGATCAGCTCCGCGCATGCACCCCTGTCGCTGCAGATGACTGGCGTCCCCGACATGAGCGCTTCGGCCATGACCAGCCCGAACGCCTCGTTGATGCGCGTCGGGAACAGTAGCGCTCGCGCGCCGGCGAGCAGCTCCGCCTTCTCCGATCCCATCACCTCGCCGATGAGCCGGACGTCGAGCCCGGCACACAGGCGGCGCATCTCGTCGATCGCCTCCTGCTTCGCAGCCGAGCCGGCGATCACGAGCGTGAAGCCAATCTTCCGGCAGAGGCTGAGAGCGATGTCGAGACCCTTGCGCTTGGCCCGCGCGAGGTCGGCCATGAAGAGGATGTAGTCGCCCTTGGTCTCGGAATAGGCGTACTCGGAAGGATCGATGCCGTTGAGCACGAATCGATCGCTGCCGTACGCGGACGCCAGCGTGCGGGAGACGAAGATCCAGTTCCGCTTGGCGTGCCTTCGGTCCTGCCCGCGCACGGCGAGATCGGTGTGACAGGTCCGTACCCACGGCATGTCGGCGATATCGAGATCGTCGACGAGATCGTTGTTCTGGTGGTGGACGATATCGACGCCCCGCACAAGCTCGGACACCATCGCGACGCCGGCCGGCAGCGGCTCGACGGCCCCCTTGGGCAAGCAATAGAGCACCTCGTGCCCGAGCTCCGCTAGCCCCTTCAC
The DNA here is from genome assembly GCA_050740495.1 of Gammaproteobacteria bacterium. Lineage (GTDB taxonomy): Bacteria > Pseudomonadota > Gammaproteobacteria > JACCXJ01 > JACCXJ01 > USCg-Taylor. The sequence goes on from JBOIDH010000212.1 coordinate 1,138, forward strand.
GATCGCATCGAGCACGCGTGAGCCGGCCAGGCCGCCGTTGCTCACGGGAAAGCGCCGCGCAGGGTAGCGGTGGTGGTTGCTACAGGCGAGGATGCGCATCCGGGCCCTCACACGGCGGGCGGCCTCGGCGCCTCGAGAAGACAGTCATCCGCAAGCGCCGTGACCGGGGTATGCGCGTTCGGCGCGAAGTAGCCGGCGCGGCGCGTCGTGCAGGCGTTCGACATCGGGTTGTACACCACGTAGAGGATCGCGCGGCGCAAGAGCGAGATGTTCTCTGTCGAGGCATGGACGAGATTTGCGTGGATGAAGAATGTCGAGCCAGGAGGGCCGGTGAGCGCGCGCATCCCCCCTCTAGCGACGAGCTTCCGCAGGATCTCGGCATCGATCACGATCTGCCCGGTGCCGGTCGGATCGGGACAGCTCCCGCTCCGCGCAATCATCCCCCGCCGGTGCGATCTCGGCACGATCATGAGCGGCGCGTTGCAGGCGTTGATCTCGTCCAGAAAGACGCCGATGACGATCGGTTTCGCCTCCTTCATCCCGTCGACCAAGTACCACGTGGAGAAATCCTGATGCCACGGGAACGGCTTAAAGGCCTGCCCCATCCCCGACTTCATCACGACGCGCGACTGGTAGAGGTAGACCGGCTCTCCGGCGATCTGCTCCGAGGGCTCGATAAGACGGGGATGCCGCGTGAGGCGCTCGCAGGCGACCGCGTGCTCGTGTACGCCGAGCGTCATCCGGATGGCGCTGCTCGACTCCTCGCGCGAAACGCCGGGGATTTGGTGCATCGCAGGAGTGAAGAGGCTCGCGGTAAGCGTCTCGATCTCCTCCTCGGAAAAGAGTCGCTCGACGAAGAGGTATCCCTCCCTCTTAAAAGACACGAGTTGTTGGCTCGTCAGCTTAATGATATCCCTCCGGCGCAGGAAGCCGCCTCGGCTCCCAGGTACATTCATCGTGATCGCCTCGCCCGCGCAGGTAGCCGCGCGTAAGTCCAGCCCTCCCGAAGAGAAAGGGATCCAGCGTCGAACCGACATCGACGTAGGTGTTCTCGGGACAGAAGCGGTAGAGTTGGTGCGCGAGCATGCCGGCGAACGGTCCAGCGCAGATAAGGACGAGCCCGTCGCGCACATGCCGGTACTCGATGAACCGCTGTATCTTCTCGATGAGTGAGTAGTCGGCTCGCCAGGCATTATGGCCGACGCGGAAGTCGGCGCGGAGAGGAAACGGCAGCGCCTCGAGGGTCGCCGTACGCTTGCACACGAGGATGACGTCGTACTCGCGAAACCGAGGAAGGATGTGCTCGCGGAACAGGACGTAATTCGAATTGACGAAGAGGCAGGCAAAGGTGAGATTCTCCTCCGGCTGCGCCGCCGCCTCACGTAACCACCGGAAGCCGGCCTCGCCCACACAGCAGGGGGCGGAGATGGCGACGTAGTAGCCGCGTTGCCGGTATCGAAGCGAATCGAGAAGCCGCTGGCGATAAAAGCGATCGGCCGGATCGGAGGGATCGAAGGTGAACTCGGGATAGTCGATCGAGTCACCTTCGAGGATCGGCAGCTCGCCGTCGCCGTAGCGCGAGAGCGCGAAGTGCTCGCGGGCACGGAGCATCCGCTCGAATCGGAATAGCTCGGCGCGGAAGTCCTTCACTCTACGCTTTGAGCCTCCAGGACCAGATACTGGGGGTTGTTCAACCCGAGCCCGAGCGTGGGGCACTCGATATAGACGTAGTAGATACCTGGTTGCGGCGGCACGAATTCGATCTCATAGACACCCTCGGAAACCGGCTGAGCCAGGTGCCGCCGCTGCCAGATACCGGGGGCAAGGAAGGTGAGCGCTCTCACGTCATTCAAGCCGGCCTTCGCTTGTTTGGTGTCCGGATCGATCAGCTTGAATTGCAATCGAACCCGCTCACCGACGGGCACCACGCGGCTGGTCGCCAACGGCACAATCGCGACAGATGGACCCTTTCCTGTCTGCGCCAAGTCGGGGTTAGGCTCGACTGCGACCTCGAAGCAGTGCACCCGAGGAGGCGCATCAAGAAGAAAGGCCACGTCGTAGAGGCCGGCGCGTCCTAAGCGCGCCGTCGTCTCATAAATGCCCGGCGATCGCTCCCTGAGACTGCGATCCACCACCAACACGGCCCTGGGCTCGCGTGAGTAATTGCTGAAGCTTCCCATCGGGGCGGCCATTCCCTCCTGGTAAAAATAGATGGCTTTGTCCGCGGGATTGGCCACCAGCACGGCGTTGGCACCCGGGGCCTGAACGATAGCATCGGCCGGGGAAGGTCGCGCTGCCTTGCCGAACGGGTTCTGGCCACCCGGGAAGGCCACGACAGGCACCGGTTTCCCCTCGACGCCAACCTGTGTCAACGGGATCATCAGCACGGTCTCGCTGCCGCGATGCCTGATGTAGGCCAGGTCCTTCGAGAACGCGACTTGATCGGGGCCGTCTTCAACGTCGCCCGTTTGTACGATGCGGTTGGTGGCCGCATCGAGAATATGCACGAGATCCTTCTCCGGGTTCACCACGAATCCAAGCCGGCCACCGGGCGCGAATCCGATCTGCCCCAATCCCGGCTCGGCTGGCACACGCGCGACGATCCCTGGCCTATTTCCGTCAATGACGACGAGGGTTCCGTCACCCTCATTGACCACATAGGCCATCTTGCTGAGTGGGGAAAAGGCGACGGAAGCGGGCTCTCTGCCGGTTATGATGTCCCTGATCTTTCTTAGCTCTCTCACGTCGATGATCGATACCGTGCCCTCGGCACGGTTGCTTACGAAGGCAAAGTGATCGTCATCACTGAGTGCGATTTGATGAGGGCCTCGTCCCGTGGAAATGCGAGCCGCTATACCCAGTTCGCCCGCGGTGATTACCGTAACGCCAGGGTCTTTGGCCGAGCTTCCATCCGCGCCGTGTGCAACCCACAGATACCTTTGATCCGGTTGCAAGGCGAGCTGGGACGGGCGCGTACCCACCTCGAGGTTCATGATCGGCTTCCACGAGGTGGTATCGATAACGGCGATCTGGTTCGACTCTGGCAGCGATACAAACAGTCTTTCTTCATCCGCCGTGAGCACCCAATCCTCGCCCGGGCTTTTCAATGATACCAAAGCCAGGAGCTTGGAGCCCCCGAATCCGTATAACGGATCGACAACGGTGATCGTGGCATCGTCGTTCAAGGCCAGCACGTAATAGGCATTCAGATCGAGCTCCGCCTGAGAGAAGAGGCTGCCGCTCAGGACTCCTTGCACTATCTCCCGGCAGGTACGGGCCTCCCCCGTTTCGCCGCGCAGGCTCATCCAGGCCGCTGGACGGGCCCCGGTCAACGGGCTTCCCGTAGCCGTATTGGTAATCGTGTAGCGGAAGGCCACATCGTCGCCCTCTCGAAATTTCCCGGACGATCTGTTCCCCGCACGCGGGAGTTGCATGGAGAATTCAATTGCGATCCCTTCCTGGACGATCATCCTTTTCCCGGCCGGATCCGGCGCTTGATTGGCCTTCTGCGGCGCTGCCCACGAGCCATGCGCTATCAGGAGGCTCACAAAAAGCGCACTGAGGATCTGCACTCCTTTTCCTCAGTTTAGCTCAATCCATCCACCAACGGGAACGATTCTCTTCGCCTCCAGATCGAGCGAGACGATATAGGC
>JBOIDH010000213.1:0-4789 GCA_050740495.1 Gammaproteobacteria bacterium
GGAGGTTGTAAGATTCTAAGCGGGAGTATGCTATCGGGGTACGGCAAAGCTTAAAGCCTCTCACCTCGTCGGCAGCGTAAAAGATACCACGTTATTCGCTATTAGATAAACGGCTTGTGCGGGCGGGTAGGCCGGGATCTCGCCAGCACCGGGGTTTACGGAAGGCAAAACGTGTGCCGCATCATCTATGATAAAGTCTAACCATGCAATGGAATTTTCAAATAATTGTCACCGCCATTGGCAAGCGCGACGGCCGCTTTCCGCTCGATCGCATCGTGAAGCGTGGCGTATGAGCGGAATGCGCAACGCGGCGGCGTGCCAACGCATCATCGTCGCCCTCTCGGGGGGGGTGGACTCCGCCGTCGCGGCCCTGGTCATGAGACGTCAAGGCTATGTGGTCAGCGGCGTGTTCATGAAAAATTGGGAGGATGACGATACGGAAAGCGACTGTCCGAGCCGCGAGGATCTCATCGACGCCGTGGCGGTCGCCGAGCGCCTCGGCATCGATATCGAAGTCGTCAGCTTCACCGCCGAGTATCGCCAGCGGGTATTCAGTCGTTTTATCGCTGAGCTGCAAGCGGGACGGACGCCAAACCCTGACGTGGTATGCAACCGGGAGGTCAAATTCAAGGCCTGTCTCGACCACGCGCTGTCGTTGGGTGGTGGCTCCATGGCCACGGGACACTACGCGAGGATCGCGCATCGGGATGGGCAGTTGCAACTGTTGCGAGGGATCGACCCGGCCAAGGATCAGAGCTATTTCCTCTATATGCTCGGCCAAGCTCAGTTAGCTTGTAGTGTATTTCCGATCGGTTCCATGCATAAATCACAGGTGCGCGCGGCGGCCGCCGAAGCACGGCTTGCGGTACACGACAAACGCGACAGCACTGGGATCTGCTTTATCGGCGAGCGCCGCTTTCGGCCGTTTCTCAGCCGCTACCTTCCCATCACCCCGGGTGAGATCCGTAGTCTCGAAGGCGAGGTGCTCGGCGAGCACTCCGGTATCGCCTATTACACACTCGGCCAGCGCGAGGGGCTCGGGATCGGCGGCGTCAAGGGCGCCTTGGAAGCACCCTGGTATGTCTTGGACAAGGACCTGAAAAACAATGTGCTCGTGGTGGGACAAGGACATGAGCACCCGCGGCTTCTCTGCCAGTCATTGGAGGCGTCGTCATTGCACTGGGTGGCCGGCCGTGCCCCGATGCTCCCGTTGCGATGCACGGTGAAGACCCGCTACCGCCAAGCCGACCAACCGGCCACGATCACGGTGATCGGCGCTGGCCGCTGCCGGCTCGTGTTCGAGGCGCCACAATGGGCGGTCACGCCCGGCCAAGCCGCGGTGTTCTATCAGGAGGAGGTGTGTTTAGGCGGCGCGACTATCGATCACGTCTTTCACGGCGCCAGCCTATCGGTTCACCGCCGGATAGCGGATAATTAAGGAAGGTCTGAACAAGTCCGCGTTTCTCCCTCTCCCACCGGGAGAGGGCGGGGGTGAGGGGATTAAAATCACTGTGTTACCCCCTCACCCTAACCCTCTCCCTGGGGGAGAGGGGACTTAATCAGAGTCTCCTTAATAATATCGCCTGCGGGGAAGGTACCGCGCAGGCGACCAAAGGGGAGAGTTGCATGCACTGCTCCCCTTTGGAATCCCCAATGCTAAAGTGCGCAAGCAGCGGGGTAGTAATATTACGCGCCCCCTCGTGCCTTTACCTGGGAGAGATCATGAACGACAGTTATAACACGCGCGAGATCATCGAGGCCGCTAACTCGCCTTATCAAATCTACAATCTCACGGCCCTTGAGCGCCGTTATCCCACGGCAACAACGCTCCCCTACTCCCTCAAGATCCTGCTGGAAAATCTCTTGCGCCATGAGGACGGCGTTAACGTTGCCCAAGCAGACATCGAGGCGCTCGCCACCTGGGATCCAAAGGCCGAGCCCAGTAAAGAGATCGCTTTCACGCCGGCGCGCGTCCTGATGCAAGACTTCACGGGCGTGCCGGCGATTGTCGATCTTGCCGCGATGCGGGACGCCATGCAGCGCCTCGGAGGCGACCCCGCCAAGATCAATCCCTTGTCTCCCGCCGAGCTGGTCATAGACCACTCCGTTCAGGTCGATGTCTTCGGCAGCACGGATGCCGTGGAAAAAAACGCGGCGATCGAATTCGAGCGCAATCAAGAGCGCTATGTGTTTCTGCGCTGGGGGCAACAGGCCTTCTCGAACTTCAAGGTCGTGCCGCCCGACACGGGCATCGTCCATCAGGTCAACCTCGAATATCTCGCCCGCACCGTCTACTCTCAGGGTGTCAACGGAATCGCCCAAGCCTATCCGGACACCGTGGTCGGAACCGACTCGCACACGACCATGATCAATGGGCTCGGGGTGCTCGGATGGGGCGTCGGAGGCATCGAGGCCGAGGCGGCGATGTTAGGCCAACCGATCACGATGCTGATCCCGCAAGTGGTCGGATTTAGCCTCACCGGCCGCCTGCCCGAAGGCGCGACCGCGACCGATCTCGTGCTCACTGTCACGCATATGCTCAGGAAAAAAGGCGTGGTCGGTAAGTTCGTGGAATTCTTCGGCGAGGGACTCGACCACCTCCCCTTGGCCGATCGGGCCACGATCGCCAATATGGCGCCCGAGTACGGCGCGACCTGCGGTATGTTCCCCATCGATCAGGAAACCATCAACTACCTGCGGCTCTCCGGCCGCCCCCCGGAACAGGTCGCTTTGGTGGAGACCTACGCGCGCGCACAAGGGTTTTGGCGTGACGCTAAGAACCCCAACGCTCGTTACACCGAGGTGCTCGCGCTCGACATGGGCGGCGTCGAACCGTCGCTGGCCGGACCCAAGCGGCCCCAGGATCGGATCGCGCTCAAGAGCGCCAAGGAGGTGGTGTCGAAGGTGCTGCGCGTCTACCAGGAAGAGCGCTCCGGCGCGGCCGGCAAGGACCGGGACATGGCGCGCTTTCACAATGAGGGCGGCGGAACCGCGGTGGGCGGCGAGGAAGCCCATCATACGGGTGTGGAAATGATCAAAATCAATGGGCGCGACGCGGCGCTCAAGGACGGCGCCATCGTGATCGGGGCGATCACCTCCTGCACAAACACATCCAATCCGAGCGTGATGATGGCTGCCGGCGTGCTGGCAAAGAAAGCGTGCCAGCGCGGCCTGCGGGTCAAGCCCTGGGTCAAGACCAGTCTCGCCCCAGGTTCGCAGGTTGTGAGCGCGTACTTGCGGAAGGCGGGGCTCATGCCTTACCTCGAAGAGCTCGGCTTTCACGTCATCGGCTACGGTTGCACGACCTGCATCGGCAATTCGGGGCCCTTGCCCGATGTGGTCAGTCAAGGCATCGCGAAAGGCAGCCTGGCCGTATGCTCAGTGCTGTCGGGAAACCGGAATTTCGAGGGCCGCGTCCACCCCGAGGTCAAAATGAACTTCTTGGCTTCGCCGCCGCTGGTCGTTGCCTATGCCATCGCCGGCACCATGGACATCGACCTCTATAGTGATGCGTTGGGAACGGACCCGTCCGGTGCGCCGGTCTATCTCAAGGACATTTGGCCCACCCAACGGGAAATCAACGATACGGTCCTGCGCACACTCGACTCGGCGATGTTCTCGGCGAGTTACGACGGTGTATTTACGGGGGATGCGCGCTGGGCCGGCATGAACGTGCCCACCGGCACGCTGTATCGGTGGGACCCGGCATCGACTTACATCAAGAACCCTCCCTACTTTGATGGCATGGGAAGGGAGCCACCGGAGATACATCCAGTCAACCGGGCGCGGGTGTTGGCCCTCTTGGGAGATTCCATCACCACCGATCATATCTCCCCGGCGGGTTCGATCAAGGTTGATAGTCCGGCGGGGCGTTATCTGATCGAGCGCGGAGTGCAACCCAGGGATTTCAATTCTTATGGGGCGCGCCGCGGCAATCATGAGGTCATGATGCGCGGCACCTTTGCCAATATACGCTTGCGCAACCGCCTGGCGCCCGGAGCCGAGGGGGGATGGACGCGGTATCAACCCTCCGGCGAGCAGCTTAGCATTTACGACGCCGCCGTTCGTTATAAAGACGAAGGCGTCCCGTTATTGATCATTGGCGGTAAGGAATACGGCACCGGCTCTTCCCGTGACTGGGCCGCGAAGGGCACCCAGCTGCTCGGGGTCCGCGCGGTGCTCGCCGAGAGCTTCGAGCGCATCCATCGCTCGAACCTGGTCGGCATGGGGGTCCTACCCTTGACCTTCAAGGACGGGCAGAACGCCGAGATCTTGGAGCTCACCGGCGCGGAGAGTTACGACATCGAGGAGGTCGAAGTCGGCGGGCGCGAAGTCACGGTCGTGGCGGCCGGAGCGGGCGGCCGCACGCGGCGTTTTGCCGCCGATGTGCGCGTCGATACGCCGAAGGAGTGGGAGTATTACCGGCACAGCGGGATCCTGCCTTACGTGCTGCGGCAGCTCGCCGGTTGAGCCTTCGAAAGCACCACGGTGACCACGGAATGCGGCCATGACCGACAGCGCGCCCGATCTCGGGCTAATATCGCTCTTTGTCAGCGCTTTCATTTCGGCAACGGTAGCGCCCGGCGGCTCGGAGGCGGTCCTTGCCTGGCTCGCGCTGCGCCCGGAAATCGCGCCCAGCCTATTGCTGTCGGTAGCAACTGCCGGCAATACCCTCGGTGCACTGACGACCTGGCTCCTTGGGTATTTCGCCGCCCGCGGCTACCCCATCGAACGATACACGCAGGGTAAGAGCGAGCGTGCTCTCCTGATGGTGCGCCGCTGGGGCACA
>JBOIDH010000214.1:0-4786 GCA_050740495.1 Gammaproteobacteria bacterium
ATGTTCTCGTTTGTCGGCGACACGGTGTTGGACCCGTTTCTAGGCACGGGAACCACTAGTGCCGCGGCGGCAAAGTGGGGCCGGAACAGCATCGGTATCGAAGTGGACCCGCACTATTCCAGATGGCGGCAAAACGCGTCAGCCACGAATCGCTCCAGCTTTTTTCGTCTTCGGCCGTTTGCACCAATAACAACTCGATAGGGAGTTCACCTTGCTGGACGTGGAAACACTACTCGGCGATGCCGTTAAACACTTCTGGCGGGTTCGGGCGCACCAACAAAAGCGGCAGGGAAGCAAGACAGGCGTCAAGGACGCGGGCAGACGCGGTTCCGTCACTGGCGGTAAACATGCCGACGGGTTTATCAAGCTCATCGCTGTCATCGTTCGCGACGCCGGGCTCCCGCATGTTTCTATCCACGTATCCGAGAAGACTCGGCGCACGCTCCCCGGTTTTTTCCGGCCGACAAAGGAATGGGATTTGGTTGTCACTTCGGGTAACGATCTGGTCGCTGCTGTCGAGGTGAAGTCTCAAGTCGGCAGTTTCGGCAACAACTTCAACAATCGCGTTGAAGAAGCCCTGGGAAACGCGAGCGATTTCTGGGCGGCCTACAAGAAAGGTATTTTCAATCCGTCGCAGAAACCCTGGCTTGGATACATCTTCATGCTGGAAGAGTGTCCGGATTCCCACCCACTGCTCAGCGATTAAGCGCCTTCGTACTTCGCATCCGCCGGCGGCTCACCCGCCCCGCTTTGGTTCAAGCGTTGTAAGAATTACTGAGCGAGCCAGCAGTTGTGAGTCTGCGATTCCCAGCACGACCACCAGTACGGTCACCAATACGGTGATTACGATAGTCCAGCCCATGCGTTTTCGGGTCCAGCTTAATGCCATCGGAAATCCCCCTTCAGAATCGCCACTGGCGCCCGAGCGGAACGAATGCGGCGTGAAAGTGCTCGTCAGCGGAACCACGCGAACGCGAACAGGCCGAGCATCCCGAACGCGAGGCCGATCTTGAGCGCCGTACCGAGCAGGATCCCCAGCCATGTGCCGAATCCGACCCGGGTCGCCTGGCCCACCTCGCGGCCGTGGATCAGTTCACCGGCAAGCGCGCCGACGAAGGGACCGGCCAACAATCCGACCGGGCCGAAGAACAACCCGGCGAACGTGCCGACAACGGCACCAATCAAGGCCAGCTTGCTCGCGCCGACCCGCTTGGCACCGAGCGCGGTGGCCATGAAGTCGATGCCCAGCGACAACACGGTCAATAATCCCAATACGACCAGCATCGCCGACCCGACCTGCTGGAAATCGCCGGCCCAGGCCGCCAGCAACATGCCCGCGAATACCAGCGGCAAACCGGGCAGCGCCGGCAGCACCGTGCCGGCCACCCCGACCAGCACCAATAGCCCGGCGAACACGTAATAAATGGTCTGCGTATCCAAGATTCGAACCCCTTTTCGGGCATTGCCCGCTCGATTTCATTTTCACCTGACGCGCGGTAATTTGCGGGCGCTGAGTTTGTCAAGGGTCACCGTGAATCGTGGCCCCTATGCGGTTAATCGACACGATCCGTACATCGTTGCACGTCGCAGCACGTCGCGCGAGTGGCTTTATCAATCAAACGTTCCAAGGAGCAAGTAAATGTCGAACCGTGAAACCGGTACCGTCAAGTGGTTCAACGATGCCAAGGGCTTCGGTTTCATCAGCCGTGAGAACGGCGAAGACGTGTTCGCGCACTTCCGCGCGATCCAGTCCCAGGCTTCAAAGAGCTTGCAAGAAGGCCCATCGTCGTCGAGGGCCAGAAATTTTTCAACCGTTGTGGAGGTATCTATGAATGAGACATTGCGCTAATGTATCCAGGAACGCGTTAACTGCCACGGTATTTGTGTGAATACTATTACCTATTGTATAGAGCAAGGCGGCCGGCACGCCGAAGGCGGCCATATCCGGCTGTTAATCGATTGCGCCGAATCTGTCAGACCAGCGCGAACTTTATGCTTCGCGGCTCCTCACTGCATGCACGTACCTGCGCCGTGTGCGCCGAATCCTGCCGAGAAATGGCGGCGCACGGCTAGTATTTTACGCGCGAGCGTCGGCAAACGTTCAATATATTGGCGCGCGCGGATAATGCCGCGAGGGCGGAACCCATGCCACGGATTAGCTTATAGGTTCATCCTCCACGGTCGGGTTTAGGCGATGAGCTGGGATGCGGCAGTGAGTTTATTTATGCAAGAACTGACTGTCGGACTACCGGACCCGGCCCAAACAATGCGTGTAACGTTGCGCCTGAGTGCTGCCATGCTCCTCGGTGCGATCGTCGGAATTCAACGCGAGCAAAAAGGCAAGGCTGCAGGGTTACGCACGCATATGCTGGTGGCCGTAGGTACAGCCCTGTTCGTAATTACCGCGCTGGAAGTAGGTATGTCCATAGGTGATTTATCACGGGTGATCCAAGGCATCGCCACGGGCATCGGATTCATCGGGGCAGGAGCGATTCTCAAGCTTGCCGAGGAGCGCCAGATCCAAGGGTTGACAACGGCCGCCGGCATTTGGATGACGGCAGCGGTAGGGGTAGCGGCGGGTCTGGGCCGCGTGGGACTGGCCCTACTTAGTGCTGTTCTTGCCTGGATCATCCTTGCGGTTGTCGGAGCAATCGAACATCGGATAGAAAGGCGAGCGGCGAAAGCCGAACCATGAACCAAACTGTCACGCCAGGGGGTCGGTCCGGTGGTGGGGCGATACGGTGAGCGCGGAGGGTCTGACGCGCGGGTAGAATCAGCCTCATTGCGTTACGTGAGCGATAACGGGCATGGGATCCGGCCCCTGACGAGTTGCGCGCTACACTCAACACCGTCTCGTCAAAAGAACTCTTCGCCGCCTCCTCCGACACTCGACGGCGCAAGCCATGCGAATACGTATCCGGCGGTACGTTGAGCTCGGCATCGAGCGGACATAGACCCCGCCGACCCGGGGCGCCATACCCCAGCCGCCTCACTTCCACCGCGCCAAACAGACTCATCAATCCACGTTCACTTGCACGGCGCACCACGCCATCGGCTCCGGCCACCTCCACGCGCGTCTCTCCTCGGCCTTTGCGCGCAGATCCAAATGCCCTTGCAGCAAACGCCGGAGCAGCTCAGTGCCTTCGTGCGCAATCGTCGCTTCCACCTCGCCGTGCTCCATCCGCCCCATCTCCTCGGACTGCAGTCGACTCACGAGAACATTGAACTGCTTGCGGGCTGCACTGAACTCTTCCAAACTCCGAATGACGGTGTATGCTTCTGGCATGGGGGCCTCCCGGGGATACGTATGCTGTTTCGTAACCCATACATACTACGGATTGCCCCCTTTTTCTATAGCCCAACTGCCACAACTCATTGACATAACTAGACAATCTCGTCGTTCTAATCGATCTACACCCAAAGAAGATTTCACCGCAGAAGAATGGCAATGCATCGTTAGCGCCCCTCTCATGGTCGGAATGGCGGTGGCCGCAGCGAGTCCGAGCGGGTCCCGTCGGAACCGTGAAGGAGGTGGTTGCTCTGGGCAAGGCGTTGGACGAGGTTGCGGAGCGAGGGAATTCCAATGGTTTAATCTCCGCAGTTGTCGCCGATCTAAAGGAGCGCGTTACGCAGCCCGCGGCGCTGCAGGAGCGTATCGCTTGGCGAAGGAGCACGCCTAGTCGCGATTACGGAAGGCGTCGGAAATCTTGTTTCGCAAGATTTCCGATAGCCGAGGGCGAGGAATACAAGCGCTGGCTGGTGACACTCGCCGAGCGCGTAGCCGAGGCTGCGAAAGAAGGGAGCGTGCTGGGTTTTGGAGGCGAACTCGTGTCCGACGAGGAGCGCTCGGCTATAAGGCAGATCGCATTCGCTCTAGGGCTTCCGGCTACTGGGTAATTGGGAATTGCGGTAGCCCGGACGCACGAAGACGCCCACTCTATCGCATATGTGTAGTCTGTAGGGCCGTAGGATATGCGGTAAGGAACGAACCCGTGCAGTCAAAATATTCATCGGTTGGTCAGGCCGCCTCCTGATGATAGTAACGCAAGAGACAACCGGGTCGTTCGCGGCACTTCACCGTAGCGGTTAACGACCTATCGCCTTCTGGCCTCGGAAAGAGCAGGATATTTGCCTCGCGTTGATGGTTTCGTTCGGCGTGATAGTGCGCAACGTACTCTCTCAACGCGCGCCGTAGGGACTCTGCGGTAGGAGACGAGTGTAGAGCCTGGTGCTTCATCCAGACTGTGTTGATAACCCCGATCGCTTGCGCGTACAAATTGCGAGGATTTAAATTGAAGTTTTTTAACAAATTATTTTCCGCATTGGATCTCTTGCGGGGTAACAGGTTCGTAAAAAAAGCGGGTAAATCCAAGCCTGAAAAAGCCGATATCTTCTTTTCGGAAGCCTACAGGCGGTTCGCTTCGGCGATCGCAAAAAATCCGGAGCGTTTTGAAGCCTACCGAAACTGGGGTCACGCGTTATTCAACTCGGCAAAGAAAAAAACGCGGAAGGATCAATGGCGGGCTTACAGGAATGCCTGTGAGAAATATGAGGCTGCGTACAGGTTGAATGCAAATGATTTCGAGACTTTAAAGTTTTGGGGATTGGCGCTTAAGGGTCAAGCTAGAAATAAGCACGAGGAAAATCCCGAATCCCTATTTAAAGAACTGTATAACAAATTTGAAGAAGCTGCTGAAGTTGCCGCGGAAAACGAGGACATTTTCTATCATTGGGGGCTGACTCTTTATCAAGAAGCTGGCAAGAAGAAATCGGAAAATTCGTATGG
>JBOIDH010000215.1:0-4724 GCA_050740495.1 Gammaproteobacteria bacterium
GCGCTAGCTCTCGCACCTCAAAGGTCCAATTCGGTCCGCCCATGTCCACCACCGAGGTCACGCCGCTTGCGAGGTAGCGCGCCAAGGTGGCGGGAAGTTGCTCGCGGATCCCCGCGATCTCCTTTTCATACGGCCGGACCGCGCGGAGATCGATCACATCGGGCCGCGTGTAGAGACCTCCCGACTGGAAGAAATGGACGTGTGCGTCGATCAATCCGGGCACAATCCACTTCCCACTCACATCGAAGATTTTTGCGTTTTTCGGTATTGTGAGCGCTGACGTGTTCCCGACCGCGCTGATGTGTTCGTTTTCGATCAACACCGTGGCATCGGGGCGAGAGGCTCGGCCTGTCCCATCGATAAGCGTCGCTCCCACGAACGCCTGGTATTGCTTCGGGGAGTCGGCTTGCGCGCTCCCCATGAAGCACAGCACCCCGCATAGAACGATCGTATTCGTTGTGGCTTCCTCGTTAGCCCGTCCTACGTATCTAGCTCCGGATAATGCCGAAAGATGTCGTCTTCGTTGAACGGGATACGCCGCTCGGACGCCAGATAGGCGGTGATGTTCGGGCGCGCCGCGACCTTATCGCGCAGCGCCACCAGCCCGGGATACTTCGGTTCCAAGCCCTGCATCGTCTTTGGGAAGGCGTAACGCAGCCCGGCGATGAGTTGGAAGATCGACAAATCGACGTAGGACAAGTTGCGACCGAGCATATACCCCCTGCCCTTCGGATTGCCGGCAAGCACCTGCTCGAAATAGTGCAGGAACTTCGGCATCCGCCCTGTGGTGAAATGCCCGGCGCGACGCCGCGACTCGCGCTTCTGCTGGTGATAGTACAGGCTGCCTGCGATCGGATGATGCACGTCATGGATCTCCGCTACAAAGTCGGCGATCGTCAACTGCAATTGATGCGCCCAGAGCTGGCTGGCTTCGGCCTTCGGTACCAGACCGAGCCGCGGCCCCAGATACAGCAGGATGTTGGCGGTCTGGGCAATCACCCGATCGCCGGCCTTGAGAAACGGCGGCGCGAAAGGCAGAGAGCCAGCCTCAGTGCCTTCAAGAAAGCGCATCATCGCCGAGACGCCGCGCCCCGCCTGACGCGCTACGTCTACGTAGTCGGCGCCCGCCTCCTCGAGCGCGAGCCGCACGAATTCGCCACGGCCTTGGATGCCGGGCCAGTAGTAGAGTTTATAGCGCATACCAAGGTCCTCCTGCATTAAAGCATTCGTGGGGTTCCATGAACTGCCTCAGGCGCTGCGGAGCTAGGGATAGATGATTATCAGCGAAGGTCCTACATGAGGGAGAACTAGGATCCCGATACGCCGTGCGCCGTGCAGATGTCATCGTACACCTCGGCCGTGGAGTGATCCCTCCGGTGTTCCTTAGACCTAGCCGCCCGTACGGCCGAGAATGGCCACATGGCATAGAGGCCCCTTATTGCTGTACCGCGTCTAAAACTGCGAACGATCCAATATCGGAGCCGTGATGAAGGCGTTCTTGACCGAGTGGAGATTGAGGGCTCAACCTTAGAGAAGCCGGCGAGTAGTGGCGAGGAACCGGCGGTACTCCGGATAGGCAGTGGCTTAATCAGCTCAGCGATGAGACACGTGCCTTTAAACTTGCATAACCCGAATCGCCCCAATACCCGCTCAAGAGTTGGCCACAAGGTGTGCTGCCAGGCCGGGTGCTAGGCGCATGAGCCAGGGGAGAAACCTTACCTGGCCGACGAAAACCTCGTCACGACCGCGCTCGATCGCACGTAGCGTCGCATCCACCGCCGCCGCCGGGCTCATCTTGCGCCCACGTATATTGGCGGTCAGCGGCGTATCGACGAACGGAGGTAAGGTTTCAACTACACGGATCCCGCTGCCATCGAGCTGATAGCGGAGGGCGCGGGTAAACGCGCGTAGACCGGCCTTGGTGGCCGAGTAGATAGGTGCGCGACGGGCAGGCAGCAATGCATAGCCCGAGGTGACCATCAGTATCAACGGTTCGCGACCCTCCTGGAGCAGAGGTAAAAACCGACGCGTGAGGAGGATCGGGGCCGTCAGATTCGTCTCAACCTCGCGCGCGATGGTCGCATCGTCAACCCCGTCGTCACGAAAGTTCACCTGCGTCATGACTGCGGCGTTGTTCACCAGCATATCGAGCCGACCGCACTCGTTTGCGATGTGATCGAGCAAAGCATCGATCTCCCGAGCTGAGGCGATATCGCAACGCCAGGCATCGACCCCCGGGTGTGCCGCACGCAATTCGTTCAAGGTGCGCGCATTGCGGCCACAAGCAAACACCCGCGCGCCGGCTTCAACGAAGCGATCAACAAACGCCCGACCGATGCCGGAGTTACCGCCGGTGATGAGAACTACGCGATCACGGTAATTCATCGCTGCATCCCTCGAACTCGAAGCCCGCAATAGGACTCTGTCAACGCTTGAGCACCGCGGTCTTACACTTGAAGAGCTTGCCGAGATGCTCGGGCTTGACCCTGGGTCTTTGTCTTCTTGGGAGACAGGAGAGAGGCGACCGGACAAGCGGTCACGAGCGGTTATTGAACGATTTATCGGGGCCGTTAATGGCCATGCCAGTGACAGTAGCGGCTCGTGTTCCCGCTAAAACCTACCGCGACACGGTGGTTTAGTTCGCCCGATTTGAATCGAGCCTCGGCCAACAATGAGGCAGAGTCGTCTTACCTGAGAGGATAAGACGACTCTCTCTGCGCTCATGAGGTTCGAATAAAATAGAAGAGCGCCCCGAGCGCGAGCACGATGCAAACTGCGGGGGCCAGAGCTAGAATTTCTGTAAACATGTTTCTTCCCTCCTACCGGAGGCTACGACAAAGGGACGATATTAACCGCCGCTTCACTGCCACGGAACGCGTCTTAGGGGCATCATTCTAATTGTATGCCGAGAATCATCATTATCAACCCATCGTTAGCCTGTTTAACGCGTTTCCAGGTTTGATGTGGTACAAAGTCCTTTCCTCCACGATGCGATGAATTGGAGTTTTATTCGCCCTCTGACTCACGGAATACCGACGGCCTTGGGCCCAGTGTGCGACGGATCGTCCGGCTCCAGGAGTGCGGGATGGTGTTCGTAGACCCGGCCGCGATATAGGCCGATGAGGTACGAGAAGACGGGCTTTGACAGCAGCCGCACGATCAAGTCGCCGATGTGTGGTGAGAGGGCATCACCCAGCAGCAGCATGCGCGGCGGGGCGGACAAGACGACCCGCGCCTGCCGCTTGTAGACGGCATTCAGGATGCCGGCGGCGACGAACTCCGGTCTGAGCGGTGTCATCGCCCGAAAGGAAGGTGGCATGTCGGCCGGATTGACCTCATCGAGCATCGCGGTCTGGGTCAGGGCCGGGTGCACCGTAGTCACAGCGATTCCAGTGCCATGTAGTTCTTGCCGCAGCACGTCCGAGAAGGCGCTGATGGCGTGCATGGCGATCGAGTACCCGCCGAAGTGCGGGAAGGCCTTGCGACCGACCACCGAGGACATGTTGACGATATGGCCCGTGCCCTGCCGCTTCATGATCGGCAATATTGCCTGGGCGCCATAGAGAGCGCCGGAAAAGGAGACCGCCAGCATCTTGTTGAAGTCATCGGTAAATCGACCCTCCTCGATGGGCCCCACGTAAGCGTTACCGGCATTGTTGAATAGGATATCGATCTGTCCAAACTCCCGTGCCGTCTTATCGATGAGGTGTTGGATCTGTTCAGGCACGGAAACATCGGTCGGGACCACGAATACCCGGGGATTGAAACTCCTAATTTCGTCAGCGACGCGCTCGAGCTTGTCCTCCGAGCGTGAGGCCAGGACGGTGGTGGCGCCTTCCCGTGCAAAGGCCAAGGCCAAGGCGCGGCCGATGCCGCTGGAAGCGCCGGTGTTTACCCCGGTGTCCAGCCACCGCCCAGCGCCTTGTACAACCGAACGAGGTTCTGGCTCACGGCCCACTCGCCTTGGGCGAGGTGGGCCTGGCTGGTGTAGAGCGAGCGCTCGGCCTCGAGTACGTCGAGAAAATCGACGAGACCGCTTCGGTAACGGTCGTGGGCGAGCACGACCGCCCGCTGTTGCGCCTTCTCGGCCTCCGTTAGCTGGTGCAAGCGGAGCTGCGCCTGGCGGTAGGCGACGAGCGCATTCTCCGTTTCCTCGAGCGCGATGAGCACCGTCTGTTCGTAGGCGAGTAGCGCTTGTTCTTGTCGCAGGTTTTGAACCTTAATGTTTTGCCGAATCCGTCCCGCGCTGAAGATCGGCCAGTGGATCGCGGGTCCGAGGGAAAAGAAGCGGCTACCACCGGTGAAAAAATCACTGGCCGCCACGCTTTGCAGCCCAAGCGCGCCGGTTAAAGAGAAGCGCGGAAAGAGATCGGCGGTGGCGATGCCGATGCGCGCGGTAGCGGCTGCCAGCTCGCGCTCGGCGCGTCGGATATCGGGCCGGCGGCGCAGCAACTCAGACGGCAAACCCACCGGCACTTCCGGTGGTGTAGCTGGGATCGGCGCGGCTTCGAGCCACTGCCCGGCGAGGCTGCCCGGTGACTCTCCTACCAGCACACTCAAGCGATGGACGTTGTGTTTGATGGCGCTTTCCAAGGGGGGAATTTGTGCCGCGGTGGTCGCCGCTTGCGCTTCTGCGCGGGCCACGTCGAGCTCGGTGGCAAGCCCCGCCTGCGCGCGATCTTGCGTGAGCGCGAGCGTCTGCTCCTGAGCATCTAGGTTCGCGC
>JBOIDH010000216.1:0-4715 GCA_050740495.1 Gammaproteobacteria bacterium
TGTCGATGTCTCCGCGCGAGGATTTTTCCGGGAGCCGGGAGGGATCTTTATCTTTCATTGGTTCACTAATACCCCGCAGGCGAAATATCTTGATTAAGGATGATCGCCCTGTGCGACCTTATATGCGGATCTCGGTTCCAATTTCAACCCGTGCGGCGTCCCGCCAAGCGTTGCGCGGGCGGCGGAATATAGTATTTAATGGCTTGCTGCGCGCGGCCATCGGAATGGCACACACGCCGTGGCTCGGCTTTAACTGAGAGTTTGTGAAAAAACCGTCGCGAGCGAAGGGAGGTCGAGTTCCGCCGGAGCGCAGGAACCGGAGTGTATGTTGAATTACATGAGGATTCCGAGTACCGCCGGAACACGAGATCCCGAGCGCAGTAGGTTTTTTCACAAACTCTGAGGTGGGATCGTGAGCACTAAGCTATTCAAATCGGTTCTGCGCCCGATGTTGCGGCGGGTCGTCGGGCTGCTGTTTCGGGTCGAGGTAACAGGGAAGATCAGCGCTCTAGGCGCACAGCGACTGCTTATCATCGCCAACCATCAATCGTTTTTGGACGGCTTGATCTTGGCCTTGTTTCTGCCCTTGGATCCGGTGTTCGTCATACATACCCACGTGGCGGAGAATCCGTGGTTCCGGCTGGCGTTAAACCTCGTCGATTTCCTGACCGTGGACCCGACCAGCCCCTTGGCCATGAAAAGGGTGGTGAGACTGCTGGAAGCGGGCCGGCCGGTGCTGATCTTTCCGGAAGGCAGGATCACCATCACCGGGAGCCTGATGAAAGTCTACGACGGTCCGGCCTTCGCCGCCGCGCGTACCGGGGCCACGATTATTCCGGTGCGCTTGGACGGCCCGGCCCGCTCCTTTTTCAGCCGCGTATCCGGGCGTCATCCGAGGCGGCTGCTGCCGCGGGTCACGGTGTCGATCCTCGACCCGGCGCGCCTCGAGGTTCCCGAAGGCGCCAGCGCCAAACAGCGGCGCCGCAAGGCGGGCGAGGATATGCGCAGGCTCATGCAAGGGATGATCTTCAGTTCGCATCCCATCCAGACGCTCTACGCCGCGCTCATCGATGCCGTCGAGATCTTCGGCCGGCGTCACTTGATCGCCGAAGACATCAAGGGCATCGAATACAACTACGGCAAGTTCTTGATGCATACGCTCACGCTCGGCCGCTTGTGCGCCCGCATCACCGGGGAGGGAGAAAACGTCGGTATCCTGTTGCCGAATGTCGTCTCTACCGTCGCCCTGGTGTTCGGCATGAGCGCGTTTCGCCGCGTCCCCGCGATGCTCAACTATACGGCCGGCGCCGAGGGGCTAAAAAACGCCTGCGAGATCGCCGCCATCCGCACCGTCTTGACCTCAAGAGCCTTTATCGAGGCGGCGCGCCTCGGAGGTGTCGTCGAAGCGCTGCGGGATGTGAAGGTGGTCTATCTCGAGGATCTCCGGCGCGCGTTCGGTCTCGCGGATCGTTTGTGGCTCGTCGGCTATGCGCTGTGGTTCCCGCGTTGGGTGGGCGCCGTCGCCGGCGCCGAGGATCCCGCCGTGGTTTTGTTTACCTCGGGATCCGAGGCCAAACCCAAGGGCGTCGTGCTTTCTAATCGCGCTCTGCTATCGAACATCGCTCAGGTCCGGGCCGTCATCGATCTGGGATGCGAAGATAAGATTTTCAATGCCCTGCCCATGTTCCATTCCTTCGGATTGACGATGGGAGCGTTGTTGCCGCTTCTAACCGGCACGCGCATCTTTATTTATCCGACACCGCTCCACTACCGCGTGATCCCGGAGCTTATCTACGACCGCGCCTGCACGGTCTTGTTCGGGACCCCGACCTTTTTGAATCACTATGCCCGCTTTGCCCATCCTTACGATTTTTTCCGGCTGCGCTATGTGATCGCCGGGGCCGAGCGGCTCAGCGAGCCGGTGCGGATGGCCTGGTTCGAGAAATTCGGGATCCGGATCTTGGAAGGCTATGGCGCCACGGAAACCGCGCCGGTCCTGGCGCTGAACACCCTCATGGCGTATCTCAGCGGGACCGTCGGCCAACTCTTGCCCGGCATCGACGCCGTCCTCCACCCGGTGCCCGGCATCGAGCGCGGCGGCCAACTCCACGTTCGCGGCCCGAACCTGATGAGCGGTTATTACCGTGATCCGAGACCGGGGATCATCGAACCGCCCCGGTCGGAGGCCGGAGAGGGTTGGTATGACACCGGTGACATCGTCGAGATCGACGCCGACGGTTTCGTGAAGATCACCGGCCGTTTGAAGCGTTTTGCCAAGGTGGCGGGCGAGATGGTCTCGCTCGAGGTGGTCGAGAGAATCGCGGCCGCGGTGTCTCCGCAGAGCCAGCACGCGGCCGCGGTGCAGCCCGATGCCAAGCGCGGGGAGGTGATCGTGCTGTTCTCCACGGATGGGGCGCTTACGCGCGAGCGCCTGCAGGAAGAGGCGCGCCGTAGCGGGCAGCCCGAGCTGGCGGTCCCGCGGCGGGTCGTGCACCTCGACGCCGTGCCGCTGCTCGGTAGCGGCAAGACCGACCATGTCAGCCTACGGCGTTTGGCCGAATCCGCGTGATGCCAACACGGCTCGGTCATGGGACTCGATTCCCGCTTACACGCCCGCGGCGCATGCGGAGCGCGGAATTTTCGCGCCGGCTGCTGCGCGAGCACCGATTATCCGTGGATGATCTGATTTATCCACTGTTCGTCATCGAAGGGAGCGGGCGGCGCGAGGCCATCCTTTCGATGCCGCGGATCGAGCGGCTAAGCATCGATGAGTTGCTTAGGGAGGCCGAGGAAAGCGAGCAACTCGGTATTCCCGCGGTTGCGCTGTTCCCGGCGACCCCCGCCGAGAAAAAGACTCCGGATGGAAGCGAGGCGTACAATCCCGAGGGCCTGGTGCCGCGTGCGGTGCGGGCGCTGAAACGGCACTGTCCAGAGCTTGGCGTTATTACCGACGTGGCCTTGGATCCTTACACGAGCCACGGCCAGGACGGAGTGGTCGACGCGAACGGTTACGTCGTCAACGATGCGACCGTCGAGGTGTTAATCCGGCAGGCCCTATCGCACGCCGAGGCCGGGGCGGATGTGGTGGCGCCTTCCGATATGATGGACGGCCGCGTCAAAGCGATTCGCGAGGCGCTCGAAGCGGGCGGCTATGTCAATACCAAGATCCTCGCCTACGCCGCCAAGTACGCGTCTCACTTTTATGCTCCCTTCCGCGAGGCGGTGGGTTCCGGCGCGAATCTCGGCGGCGGGGATAAGCGCGGTTACCAGATGGATCCGGCCAACGCCGAGGAGGCGTTGCGCGAAGTGGCGCTCGATATCGCCGAAGGCGCCGACATGGTGATGGTCAAACCCGGCATGCCCTACCTCGATATCCTATACCGCGTCAAACAGGCGTTCGGCGTCCCGACCTTCGCCTACCAGGTCAGCGGCGAGTACGCGATGATCATGGCCGCCGCGCGCAATGGATGGCTGGACGAAAACGCCGTGATCCTCGAGTCGTTAACGGCGTTTAAGCGCGCCGGCGCCGATGCGATCTTGAGCTATTTCGCCAAACACGCCGCGGTATTATTAAAGTAAACCTATTCCTCCATCCCTAGTTCTTGGATTTTCCGGGTCAGGGTGTTGCGCCCCCAGCCCAGGAGCTTGGCCGCATCCTGCCGCCGTCCCGCGGTTTTGGATAAAGCCGTCTCGATCATCGCCCGTTCGAACGTCTCCAAGGCTTTCGGAACTAAATTGTATTCGCCCATGGCCAAATGGCGTTCGGCCCAGCGGCGTAGCGTGGCTTCCCAGTCCTCGGCGCCACCCTCCAGGCTGGACTCCTTGAGCTCGGGCGGCAGATCGTCCACGTGGATTTCCTGGGCCGCGGCCATGACCGTGAGCCAGCGGCAGACGTTCTCGAGCTGGCGTACGTTTCCGGGCCAAGAATACGCGCTCATCACGGACAGGGCATCGGGGTGTAAGGCCTTGGGATCGACATCCAAATCATGGGCGGCCGTGGTGAGGAAGTGGTTGGCCAGTATTCCGATGTCGGTCTTGCGCTCTCGCAGCGGCGGGACGCGCAAGCGTATGACGTTGAGCCGATGAAACAGGTCCTCGCGAAACGTGCCTTCCTTGACCCGCTGCTCCAGGTTCTGGTGGGTAGCGGCGATGACGCGAACATCGACCTTGATGGACTCGTGACCGCCCACGCGATAAAACTGTCCATCCGCCAGCACCCGCAAAAAGCGCGTTTGCAACTCGGCCGGCATGTCCCCGATCTCATCGAGGAACAGGGTGCCGCCATGCGCTTGTTCGAAGCGGCCCTGCCGCAGGGTCGCGGCGCCTGTAAAAGCCCCCCGTTCATGCCCGAAGAGATCGGACTCGAGGAGCTCTCTTGGAATCGCGGCCGTATTGAGCGCGATAAAGGTCTTATCCGCCCGTGGGCTATGGCGGTGCAACGCGCACGCGATGAGCTCCTTGCCGGTGCCCGATTCGCCGGTAAGAAGGACGGTGATATTCGAGCGTGACAAGCGGCCGATGGCGCGAAAAACCTCCTGCATCGCCGGGGCCGAGCCGACGATCTCCGAGGCCTGCACCGGTTCGAACACGACATCCTCGCGTAGTTTATTCGCCCGTCCGCGCACCGCGCGGCGAATAATCGCGACCGCTTCCTCAACGTCGAAGGGTTTCGCGAGGTATTCGAAGGCGCCGCCTTGGAAGGCCGCCACGGCGCG
>JBOIDH010000217.1:0-4695 GCA_050740495.1 Gammaproteobacteria bacterium
CGAGAGCAGAAGCTCATGGCGTCCGGGTTCCAGGTGCACCCAGATCTCGCCACCCTCGGTGCGCGCCAGATCCGTGGCCGGCTGGGAATCGACCAAGATCTCTTGCGGCAGCCACTGGCCGGCCTGGCTCGGCAGGGGCACGGATACGGACTCCGCGGCGTGGATCTCGATGCGCAAGCGCATCGCCGTGGGCGTGATTTCCGCATACAGCCGCGGGCTCTGCGCGCAGTTGGGCAGGCACTCCGGCGGGGCCAGCAGACGCTGGCGGAGTTGTTCCAGAAGCTTGGCGCTCGGGTACTCGGCGCGCGCCTCGGGCACCGGTGCGAAAAGGTAAGCAAGAACCAAGAGCACCGAGGTCTTAGCCATCGGCTTGCCGGCGCCCCGGGTGGGCGCGAACGGCACTATCATCCGTGCGCACAGCACCAGGAGCAGGATCACGCGCGCGAGGCTCAAGCCTAGGTTCATCGCCGGTGAGAGGAGCACCAGCCGCACCTCTTGTTCGTGTCCCACCGGACCGTTCCAGCGCAGGGCCACCTCGTTCCAGCGCCATTCGGGCCGGCCCGGTCCGGTCTGAACGCGGGCCTTGGGGTCGACCTCGTCCAAGATGCCCACTTTCGCGGCGAGCCGGGCCGCTTTCGCGGGAAGCTCGAATATCCTATCCGCTTTCTGTTCGGCACGCTCTCTCGTCTCTACGCTCATGGGCGCATCCAAGCTGTCCACCCTGCCGCCGGCCACCCCTTCCATGGGCTGGCTAAGGGTGGTTGCCGCCGGCGGGGAGGCGGCCGGTGAAACTTCCATCACTGGCTGCACGGGCCCGGGCCGCTCGAGCTGCGGATAGAGGCCGAGGCGCACTTGCTCGATCGCGAACGGGATCGCGATCAGCAGCAAGATCGCGGCGCTCACGTTTCGGTAGCCGCGTGCCAGAGCGAGGAAGCGGCCCGCGGGCAGCACGCGGACAAGGGCGTTCGCCGCGAGGAGATGCAACCAGATGAACTGGGGCGCATCGGCTTCGTGCCAGATAAGCGCGAGCCCGGCGAGCATCGCGAGTCCCCAGCGCCAATGCCACAGCCGGGCCGTCGCCAAGGCGGCGATCATGACCAAGAAGAGATCGAGCAGCGTCCAGCGTTCGACCCAACTCGCAGTCACATCGTCGTGGCCCGCGGCCGCGAACAACCTCCATCCCGGGGGAAGGTGGAGGGTCGCTTGGAGCGACTGGACGTCTTGGTTCCAACCCACCGCGGGGAAGCGGCCCACATCGCCCTCGTAGCGGCTGTCGGCATCCAGATTCAACGCGCCGCGCCGGACTTCGACCCCGGGCCGGTTCGAGTCGGGAAGGGTGGTAATGAATTGCGGCACAGCGTCGATCGCGACCCGCCCGAGGTGTAAGTCGTCCCCGGCCTCGAGCCGCCAGCCGCGGGTCATCGTTCCGCTCACGAGATCGCGGACCGTATAGCCGCTCCCCTCCATGTCGAGCCACAGGTTCCGCACCAGACCCAAGCGGTCGGGGGCCGGATCGGGATCGCCCCGGCGCACCAGCTTGAATTCCATGACATCCTTCGGGCCCACGCGGTAGGCGGGAAAAGACTGCCACTCCGGGGGCACATTGGTCTGGCGCGGATCGATCGACGTGACGCCTTGGATCTCCACCAGCCGCAAATGGTTGCGCGCGTCGAAGACCCAGATTTCCGTCCGCGGCCAAGGGTCGGTCGGAGACGCCGCGTGCAGCGCGTTCACCGCGCTTGGCGCGCGCGCGCTCAACTCCACCGCCCAGTGCCCCGGGCGCAGCTGCAATCGCAAGCGGCCATCGGGCTCGAGACGCGCGGGCAAGGCGCTCGAAAGGCCCAGGGGAATGAGCTCGGGCAGGAGCGCATTGCTTAGCATCACTTCGCGCGGCTCGCCGGCGACATCGATCTCAAGCCGGGTGACAAGCTCAAGCGGCACCTCGTCGATGATGCGCCGGAACACCTGGATCTCCAACCGCTCTTCGAGCGCGGTCTTTCCCGCCTGTTGCTTCAACCAGAGCTGTCCATCGGGGCGGATGTCAGGCCAGCTTACGGCTGTCTCATTGACGATGAGGGACACCAAAGCGGTATCGGGCGGTACATACAGGGATTCGGGCAGACGTTCCCAGCGCCACCGGCCGCTGATCTGGTACCGTCCCGGTGGCAGCGACACGCCGGGTTTACCCTCGCGCTCGCTCACGGAAGCAGGTTTCCCGTCCACCTGCACCTCTTGGGGCCAGCGTTCGAGATCCCCCGGCAACCCGATCCAGCTTTCGCGGTATACGCGCCAGAACTGGATAAACTCCCCCGAGCCCTGGTCGATCTTGAGGACGAGCCGCGACGGCCAGGCGCAGCGCCGCGCCGCGGGCTGGTTATGGATGAACGGGCACTCGCGATCGCGCTCTTCGTACAGCACCCACGGTACCCAGGGGGCGAGGCTAGGCGGGATCTCGTTGTCCCGAAGCGGGCGCGCCTCGGTGCCGAGGCTCTCGCAAAGCAAACTCAATAAGACCAACACGACTCGGGTATGCATGGCGATGGATCCTCGGATCGATTCGAGCGGCGGTTTAAACACTAGCCAAACATATTTGAAATTCGGGGTACCTCTCCAAGTTCCCTGTCCCTCCGGAAGAGGCACCGTCTTGGGTACAAACCGGTATGATCCTTTACAGAACAAACCGGGCACATTGTCTCCCTCTCCCACAGGGAGAGGGTTGGGGTGAGGGGATCAGAATAATCGACGCATGTGTTTGATTTGATTCCCCTCATCCTAACCTTCTCCCTGAGGGAGAAGGGACTTCCGGACTTGTTGAAGTGGTTCTGTACGATATTGGATGTGTGAGAATCTATGCTTTTTCGGAGACTGCGCTCTGAAAAAGTGGCCCCTATCGGGGCAGTACAAATCGACAAAATGTTGCCGATGTCGTTCTCATAAGCGCCTAACCGCTCGAGCCGGATGTTAATTATTATGGGTTTATGTTTCAAGCGAAGATCCTCCGGGTCATCGAGAGCAAAGAGGTCTATCCCTTGGGAGGCAAGAGAGGGATGTCACCCGACCGCGACGATCGGTTCGGTCAAGCGCAGCTCTTGAGCACGCTCCAATTCCTTCGCCTCTTCCTCCTGCTGCAGGGCCCACATGCGCGCATAGACGCCGCCAAGGTCGAGTAGCTCGCGGTGGCTGCCGCGCTCGATGATGCGGCCCTGCTCCATGACGAGGATTTGATCCGCGTCGACGATGGTGGACAAGCGATGGGCGATCACCAAGGTGGTGTGGTTCTGCGCCACCTGCCTGAGCTCGGCCTGGATGGTTTTCTCGGTCTTGGAGTCGAGCGCGGAGGTGGCTTCGTCGAACACCAAGATGCAGGGATTCTTCAAGATGGTGCGCGCGATGGCGACGCGCTGCTTCTCGCCGCCCGAGAGCTTGAGGCCGCGCTCTCCCACCAGCGAGTCATATTTGTCGGGCAGCGATTCGATGAAATCGTGGATATGCGCATGCTTGGCCGCTTGAATGACTTCGGCGCGCGACGCGTGGGGTTCACCATAGGCGATGTTGTAGTAGATGGTGTCGTTAAAGAGCACCGTATCTTGCGGCACGATACCGATGGCGCGGCGCAGACTCTTCTGCGTGATCCGGCGAATGTCCTGGCCGTCGATGGCGATGCGCCCGCCGCTCGCGTCGTAGAAGCGGAACAGCAGCCGCGCCAGTGTCGATTTACCCGCGCCGCTCGTTCCTACTACTGCGAGCTTGTGGCCGGCCGGTATATACAAGCTCACATCGTGCAAGATCGGACGCCGCGGATCGTAGGCGAAATCAACATGCTCGAAACGCACGGCGCCGGGCCCGGCGGCCAGATCTTTGGCGCCGGGATGGTCTTGGATCTCGGCGTTGATTCCTAGCAGCTTGAACATCTTCTCCATGTCGGCGAGCGACTGCCTGATCTCGCGATACACCATACCGAGGAAGTTGAGCGGGATGTAGAGTTGGATCATCAGCGTGTTGATCAGCACCAGATCGCCGAGCGTCAGCGTATGCTGCACGACGCCATCGGCGGCCCGCAACAGGAGAGCCGTCACGCCGGTCGCGATGACCGCGCTCTGAGCGATGTTGAGGCCGGCAAGCGACGTTTGGCTGCGCACCGACGCCTGCTCCCAGCGTTGCAGGTTATCGTCGTAGCGCCGCGCTTCGAATTCTTCATTGCCGAAATACTTGACCGTCTCGTAGTTGAGCAGGCTGTCGATGGCTTTGGTGTTGGCCTTGGAGTCCATCTCGTTCATCGCGCGGCGGAACTTGGTGCGCCACTCCGTGATGCTGACGGTCAGCACGATATAGACGACCAGAGTCCCGAGCGTAATCAGCGCGAACCAGGGCTCATATTGGGTGACAAGGATTAGGCCCACGAGCGTCATTTCCAGCAAGGTGGGAACGATGCTGAAGATGAGCAAGCGCATCAGGTTTTCGATCCCGTGCGCGCCGCGCTCGATATCGCGCGCCACGCCCCCGGTTTGGCGTTCCAGGTGGAAGCGCAAGCTGAGCGCGTGCAAATGCTGAAATACCTCGAGCGCTAGGCGCCGGATTGCACGCTGCGTGACGCGCGCGAAGACGACGTCACGGAGATCGGTGAATAGCGTCGTCGAGAATCGCAGCAAACCATAGCCGATTAGCAGGAAGGCCGGCACCATCAACAGCGCCTTG
>JBOIDH010000218.1:0-4684 GCA_050740495.1 Gammaproteobacteria bacterium
TGAATAAATCTACTGCGCTCGGGATCTCGTGTTCCGGCGGTGCTCGGAATCCTCACGTATTTCAATACACTCCGGTTGCTCGTCCCGTCCTTGGGACTCGCCCCTTCGGGGCTTGCTCTCCGTTTCGCTCCCGGCGAAACGGTCCTGCGCTCCGGCGGAACACGAGCTTCCTTCGCTCGTTAACGATTTCTTCACAAACTCTGAGTCATCGTATCGTAGCGTGAATCGCGAGGCCACCCAGAAGCGCCCGCGAAAACCGCGAAGTTATAGTTCTCGTAGACGCGTTTTATCCACTCTTTGTCACAACGGCCGGTGCTGACATAGCCTGCGCGCACTGTGCAGTTTATGATAGACACCGCAACTAAAATACCCCCGAGCCACGTTTTCGTACCGATGTCTCGCGCCGTCACCACGTTTTTAAGGGTCTTTGTGTCCCGCGGCTCATCCCGGAGCGGCCGGCGATATTTTCCCGCGTCCGCGGCGTGAAGATCCATATTCTCGGCGTGTGCGGCACCTTCATGGGCGGGATCGCCCGCATCGCGCGCGAGCTCGGGCACGAGGTCGCCGGCTCGGATCAGGGCGCCTACCCGCCGATGAGCACTCAGCTTGAGCAAAGCGGCGTCAGGCTCACGGACGGATATCGTGCCTCTAGCCTCGATCCCCCGCCCGATTTGGTAGTTGTCGGCAACGCGCTCTCCCGCGGTAATGCTTGCGTCGAATACCTGCTTAATGAGGGCTTGGCCTATCGATCGGGGCCGCAATGGCTCGCCGAGCACGTGTTGCAGGATCGCTGGGTGCTCGCCGTGTCCGGCACCCACGGCAAAACCACGACTGCCAGCATGCTCGCCTGGATCTTGGAGTACGCGGATCATACGCCGGGGTTTCTCATCGGTGGGGTCCCCTTGAATTTCAATGTGAGCGCCCGGCTCGGCAGCGGCCGCTGCTTCGTGGTGGAGGCGGACGAATACGATACGGCGTTTTTCGATAAGCGATCCAAGTTCATCCACTATCGTCCGCGCACCTTGGTGATCACCAATATTGAATTTGACCATGCCGATATCTTCCCTGATCTGGATGCTATCAAGCGCCAGTTTCACCACCTGATCCGCATCCTACCCGGACAAGGGTTGCTCATCCGGCCGGCCCCGGACACGGTGATCGACGAGGTGCTGACGATGGGGTGTTGGACGCCCGTAGAGACCTTCGGAGCGGATCAGGTACAGCAATGGGGTCTTCGAGACGCGGCCGCGGATTTCAGCGCATTCGATGTCATGCTCGAAGACCATCCGATCGGGCGGGTCATCTGGGGACTGCTCGGACAGCATAATGCGCTCAACGCGTTGGCCGCTTTGGCCGCCGCGCGGCATGCGGGCGTGGCGCCCGATGTGGCTATCCGCGCCTTGTCGAGCTTTGCCGGTGTCAAACGCCGGTTGGAACAGCTTGCGGTCCTCCGCGGTGTGTCGGTGTATGACGATTTCGCGCATCATCCCACCGAGATCCGAGCCACCGTTGCGGCCTTGCGCCAGCGCGTCGGATCGTCGCGGATCATTGCGGTGTTTGAACCGCGTTCCAATTCCATGCGCCTGGGCGCCCATGCCGAGTCCCTCGCCGATGCGTTCAACGAGGCGGATTTCGCGCTTTTTTATTGTCCACCCAAGCTCGGCTGGGATCTGGACGGGCACACGCGTAGCCTCGGGAGTAAACGCATCCTCCTCCAGGATCTCGACGCCATCGTGGCCAGGATCCTGGCGCTCGCGCAACCGGCCGATCAGGTGCTTATTATGAGCAACGGCGGCTTCGGCGGGCTCCACCAAAAGCTTTTGCAAGCCTTGGGCAGATAAGGGCAGATAAGGGGCCAGCCTCACTTTATTTGAATGATACAACCGGTTCCATCAGCTCTAACCAGCCACGCGCGTCTGAAGTCTTCCGTGTTATTCGTCATCAATGGCAAGCCGAGCACTTTGGCGGTGGCCGCCACGATGGCGTCGGGTACCTTGATCCGATAGTTTAGGCGTAAGACGATGGCCGCCTGCACGATCGGATCGGTCAGGGGTTCCTCGCGAGGGGAAGCATCGGCATATCCAGGCCAACTAAGCACTTCGATGCGGGTGATAACCGAAATGAACGCGCCTTTCTTGATTATTTGGTCGAATCGACCACGAAAGTCGTCACCGCCAACCTGGCTAAGGTAATAGACAACAATATTGGTGTCGACAACACAGCGAGTCACTGTTCAACCTTGAGGCTAGGCAGGTCGCGATTCCATTGGTCACGCATTTCGGCCAACTTGCGGTCGATTTCCTCCTTGCTGATACGTCCCCAAGCGCCCCAGGCCCGTTGCAGGATGACGTCGGCTTGGTCGGGCGAGTGTTGGCCGCGTGCGGAAGGCTCGCCTTCAACGGCCTCGATGTAGCGCAATACTTCGGCCTGCCGGTCTGCCGGCAAGCGGGCGACTTTGCTTGTTATTAGATCGACATAACCCATGGTAAGCCTCCGCTCGGTGCCGTTAATTCAAGAGGTAAGTTTAGTCCGTGTAGATACTGTTATCCATGTCAACATCCATGCGCTTTCCGATCTCGCGCAGCTCTATGAGTTCCTGGCTGCGGTGGACTAGCGGGCCGCAGCGCGCACGGTACAAACG
Organism: Gammaproteobacteria bacterium; assembly: GCA_050740495.1. Classification (GTDB taxonomy): domain Bacteria; phylum Pseudomonadota; class Gammaproteobacteria; order JACCXJ01; family JACCXJ01; genus USCg-Taylor. The sequence goes on from JBOIDH010000218.1 coordinate 2,642, forward strand.
CTGGCTGCCGCGCCGGCCAAGCTTTTGGAACATCCGCGCATTGGTGAAAAGCTTGACGAATTTGAACCGCACGAGGTCCGCCGTATCCTCATGGGCCGCTATGAAATGCGCTACGAGATTCGGGGGTCCACCCTTTTACGTGTTAGGAACACGCGAGAAAACCGCTAGCGGTTCGGAGCCCTTGACAAAGCTATGACAGGATGCGCTGAGGCACGAAGCGCATCGATCGCGAGCGATGCGCCTCCTTCGTCGGCACATCCTACGAGCTGCGCGCCCAGATTGTCTTCTGAGCTGCCAAGCAGCGTTTTCCAAATCGACTTTCGCAGGAGGTAACTTGTCATGGTCAAAAACGGATTGCGCAAGTGGGCGGCAACCATCGCCCTTATCGCAGGGATCGCCATCGTCGGATGCGGCGCTGCCGTCGCCCAGTCACCAGCGGACGAGATTTACGCGGGTGGTGATGTCGTCACGATCAACGACAAGCAGCCGGCGGCCGAAGCGGTCGCCGTGAAGGACGGCAAGATAGTCGCGGTCGGCTCACGCGAGGCCGTCCTCAAGCTTCGCGGGCCGCAAACCAAAATGGTGGACCTCGCCGGCCGAGCGCTGCTGCCCGGCTTCATCGACGCGCACGGGCACGTCTCTCTGACCGGTCTCCAGGCCGTGTCCGCGAACCTTCTGGCGCCCCCGGACGGCGAGGGTAAAGACATCGCGAGCCTGCAGCGGCTTCTGCGCGAATACGCCAAGGGGCCAGTCGCGACAAAATACAAGATCATCATCGGCTTCGGCTACGACGATTCGCAGCTCAAGGAAAAGCGCCATCCGACCCGGCACGACCTCGACGAGGTATCGAAGGTTCTGCCGATCGTCATTATCCACCAGTCGTCTCACCTCGCCGTCGGCAACACCAAGGCCTTGGAGATGGCGAAGATCACCGCCGAGAGCAAGGACCCGGAAGGCGGAGTCATCCAGCGAGAGGCTGATGGCAAGACGCCAAATGGGGTACTGGAAGAAACGGCCTTCTTCGCGTTCGCCGCCGTAATTATTAAACCGTCACCAGAGAGCTTCGTAGCGATGCTCTTGGCAGGACAGGACCTCTATGCCCGCTTCGGGTTCACCACAGGGCAGGACGGGCGGACGGACAAAAGTACGAATGAGGCTTGGGTGGCGCTTGCGAAGGCTGGGAAGATGAAGATCGATGTTGTTTCTTACCCGGACATCACAGTTCCCGATGCCATGGGCATCATGGCCACGCCCTGGCATAGCCACACCTATACCAACGGATTCCGCGTCGGCGGCGTGAAGTTGAGTCTCGACGGCTCGCCCCAGGGCAAGACCGCCTGGCTTACGCAGCCCTACTTCCATCCGCCCATGGGCCAGCCCAAGGACTACCGAGGCTACCCAGCGATACCCGATGATGCCGAAGTCTCCCGCCTGTTTGACCAAGCCTACGCCCAAAATTGGCAGATGATCGTACACACCAACGGCGACGCCGCCTCGGATCAGATGATCGCCGCCGTGAAGCACGCCACGAAGCTGTATGGAATGGGAGACCGCCGCACTGTGATGATCCACGCGCAGACGGTGCGCGAGGACCAGATCGATGCGATGAAGGAGCTTGGCATCGTCCCGTCCTTCTTCGGCATGCACACTTTTTACTGGGGCGATTGGCACCGGGAGGAGACGCTCGGGCCGGTGCGCGCCGAGCGCATTTCGCCCGCCATGTCGGCGTGGCGCCGGGGGATGATCTTCACCGAGCACCACGATGCGCCGGTCGCCTTCCCTGACGCGATCCGCATCCTGAGTTCGGCGGTCACCCGGCGCACGCGCAGCGGCGACATTCTGGGTACCGATCAGCGCATCCCGGTGGACGTGGCGCTCAAGTCAGTGACGCTCTGGGCCGCTTGGCAGCATTTCGAGGAAGCCACCAAGGGATCCATCGAAGTCGGGAAGCTGGCCGATTTCGTGATCCTCTCCGAGAACCCGCTCAAGATGGACCCGGAGAATCTCTCCACGCTCAAGGTGCTGGAGACGATCAAGGAAGGG
>JBOIDH010000219.1:0-4665 GCA_050740495.1 Gammaproteobacteria bacterium
GTCTCCAAGAGATCCGTGGTCGGCGAGAGCTCGATAAACTTCGGGGCATCACGATGGATGGGCCAGGTCACCTCGGCGCCGATCGGCCCCTTCTCGTCGATGGCCTCGCCGAGCACGTTGATGATGCTAGGGAATCAGCCTTCATATGACTGGTCGCCTAGAGGAGTTTCTGGAACTGCTCTCGATTGAGATCACAGGCGCGGAGAATTTTGCTGGGCCGATAGTCTCACCGGCGTGCACCGGAACAACGGTGGATCGACCGTCGGCGTGCCGAAGAAAATGATGGCTACCTTTGACCCGAATAACCTCAAACCCAGCTTTCTTCAATTTGGCTGCTAATTCCTTGCCGGTGAGGCTGGGAAGCAAGGTCATGCGGCGATCGTAATCCGCTGGACCCCGACGAAATCGAGGGGCTCGGGTGGTTCGCCTTGGACCTCAAGGCAAAGCTCGATAGCTTCACGGATGCGCTCCATTAGCTCGTCGAGCGACTTCGCCTGAGTATGGCAGCCGGGCAGCGAGGGCACCGACGCAACGAAATACCCCGCCGAGTCCCTTTCGACAACGATATCAAACTGACGCGCCATAGAGACCTCCAGCGATCAATTCTACGCCGATTCGGTTCAAGGTCTAAAGGGTTCGGTGGGCATGACCATAGTCCCACCTGAACGGAAGGTCAATGAGAAATGGCTAGGCGCTCGTTCCCATACGGCGGAACCGAAAAAGATGGTTCCGCTCTACGCGGGCTTGATGGCGATTTCCCAAAGCGTCGCCACGCTGACGAACACCTCGTTATAGGCGTCGAGAATGAGCGCATCCTCTCGTCAGATCTTGAGCGGAACAGCCCTGAGCTGCAGATTGGGAATGCTTGCCAGCTTTCCGTCATTGCTGAACAACACAGCATTCGCCACCATGGCGGTGGCGACGATGATGGCATCGGGGATCTTCAGTCGATGCAGGCGGCGCAACGTGATCGCCTGGTCGCGAATCGGCTCGCTGATGGCCGCGCGGTCAGCGACAGCAAGAAAAGCACGGACGCGTTGTTCTTCATCGGCCTGTAGGTCTGGGAACGATAGCAGCTCAATTTCCGTGATGACCGAAACCCCGTATCGTCCAGCTGGGAGCGCCATGGCCAGGCGATTATTGATGAGGTAGATGATCGTGTTCGTGTCGAGCAGGAAATTCATTCCCACTCGACCCTGATATGACGTTGGTATTCCAGGCCATCGATCCCGGAAAAGCTTTGGATGGTTCCGGCGAAGCGCATGAGTTCCTCGGCGTTCGAGTCCGAGGAAATACCCTCGGTGGTCTCCTCACCGACGATGACCACGACCTCATGCGCACCGGGTGGTACCGTGTCCGGCAGCTTGATGACCAAGGTGCGGTCTTCAGGGATCTCGAGTTTGCGGGTGATCGTAACCATGGTCGTTCCATTAAAGTCGCCGCTTTGTATAACTTATGATACCACGGTCAAGGAGCACACAGCGATCGACGACCCGCCAACGCCATGCGAGGCCCCGAGTGCCACCTCCGCGAGCGATGCGGTTCGTTTCTCACCGCATCCTACACCGGCTCATCCAACATCCCGTTCAACTCCGTACCGGACAGCGCGTCATGGGGGCGGGAAGCCCAATCCCAATTCCTGTGCTATGTCGGCAAGCCGCCTGTCTTTAGTCCAAAGACGCGCGCCCTGCCGCTCCGCAACGGCCGCCAGCAGGTGCACGTCAACGTAGCCGATGCCGCGGCTCACCAGCGTATGGCGTTCCAGAAACTGCATGGCGATCTCGTCGCTCGCGGCCTCCAGCCGAGGCAGCCGGCGCCAGAGCAGCAATACGCGTTTGCGGTCCTTCAGGCTGCCGCAGGCCAGTTCGCCTAAGACCATGGTGTGCATGACCATCTGCTCGCGCAGGAGCAAGTCCGCCAGTTGCGGATCGCCCTTGCGCAGATGGTCGATCCAGACCGAGCTGTCGGCCAGGATCATTCAGGCGGCGGTGCGCTGCGGCGTCGCAGGCCGGCAGTGGCGGCCGGATCGCTGCCGCCGCGTGCGGCCAGGCGGCGGGCGGCTTCGCGCTCGATGAGCGCCTTGAGGCCGGCATGCACGACTGCCGTTTTTTCCTTGATGTGCGTTATTTTCTGGGCTTCGAGGAGAAGCTCATCGTCGATGTTGATGGTGGTTCTCATGGCGGGCTCCGATGCATACGATATAGTTGTAAGTATATGCATCAACCGCCGTGGTGTCACGCCATCAGCGCCTCACTCAACTCATCCAGCATCCCGTTCGACTCCGCGCCAAACAGCTTGCGCGCCGCCACCATGCCGCCCCAGCCGCTGAGAAAGTTGATCGCATCAAGTCGGCGGGTGCGATCTCGACATTGGCGGCGAGATAATCCTTGATGGCTTTGAGCCAGTTCTTCATATGACTGGTCGCCTAGAGGAGTTTCTGGAACTGCTCTCGATTGAGATCACAGGCGCGGAGGATTTTGCTGAACAACCCCGGGCCGATAGTCTCACCGGCGTGCACCGGAACAACGGTGGACCGGCCGTCGGCGTGCCGAAGAAAATGATGGCTACCCTTGACCCGAACGACCTCAAACCCAGCTTTCTTCAATTTGGCTGCTAATTCCTTGCCGGTGAGGCTGGGAAGCAAGGTCATGCGGCGATCGTAATCCGCTGGACCCCGACGAAATCGAGGGGCTCGGGCGGTTCGCCTTGGACCTCAAGGCAAAGCTCGATAGCTTCACGGATGCGCTCCATTAGCTCGTCGAGCGACTTCGCCTGAGTATGGCAGCCGGGCAGCGCGGGCACCGACGCAACGAAATACCCCGCCGAGTCCTTTTCGACAACGATATCAAACTGACGCACCATAGAGACCTCCGGCGACCAATTCTATGCCGATTCGATTCAAGGTTTAAAGGGGTCGGTGGGCATGACCATAGTCCCATCTGGACGGAAAGGTCAATGAGAAAAGGCTAGGCGCGCGTTCCCAAACGGCGAAACCTGGCGAAACCCAATAAAGATGGTTCCGCCGTACGCGGGCTTACGTCTTCCCCTTCTTTCGCGTTTCCGGGTTCCTGTCTGAAATGTCGTTTGTCCCCCTAGATAGAGGCGCGTGTACGTATCCAGCAACCTGTGCAAGGCGTTATTCACCGTATCGTGCTTCTGCGGATTTCGAAGCTTCTGCAACAGGTTGGTGAAGAATTTCGCGGTAAGCTTGATGATGAGTACGCGATGGTTCGTATACATTTCGCGCACCCATTCGACGTCTTTGTTTGCGTAGAGATCGACCGTGCCATCGCGTGTTACGACAAAAGCTAGACGCCCGTACTCGCCGGTGAGATACGATTGAACCTGTTGGTAGTCAGACGCCTCTAGTCCTCGATAAAACGCCCAGGTAGGCACTACGTTGCTTCCGCTTCCAAGAAACTCCTTACGTTGGCGGGTGCCAGGATGTGAACCGTAGAGCCCGACGGATGTCTGCGAGACTCAATCCTCTTAAGGTCACTAGCAAGGCGCGTCAACTCTTCAAGGAGAGATGGGTCGGAACGCGCCATGTACTTTATTACAGGCTGAGAGGCTTCTACGTAGGGGAGTAGCCACGAGGCAAAGAAGTGCCAAATAGATTCTCCGTCACATAGGCCATGCCGATGGAAGTACGCCAGCCCTTCGAAGAAATCTAGGATATCAATTAGCTCCTCAGCCGCGTTTGCAGAGGGGAACGCGCGCGCGTAGCCCTGGCTAGCATTCAACTCCGTTGGGTGAAGCATCCAAATCGCGCATTTGCGGTCCGGCGCGATTCCCGACACATCACGTTCGTACTTGACAGCAAAGTATGCTGCGATCAGGGCCGAGTCCGACCAATCAAGCAGGCGAGTTGGAAGACCATAGTGTTGCATTAGGGCGAGCCAGGCGGCGTAGTCATTGTCATCGGGAAAGCTCGCATGACGAAGCTTTGCACGCTGATAGAAAAGATTTGTCAAGTATCGTTCCGTCGTCCCGTCATAGCCACGCCACACTTTTGGTATTAGCTCCCATCGGGAGTCGGGGTGACCACGAAACCACCATCGCGACTTGGTTTTCTGGAACGTCTCGTGAACTACATCCGTCAGTTCGTCCAGTGTGCTGACGGTTGTAATGTCAACGGCTGCAAGAGCGCTTTCGGACATTTGCGCGTCGGGTAATGATGTTGCATTTTCTTTCGTGTGCCGCGCGGCCGAACTCCAAGTGGGCGTCAAGGCAGTTTCGTTGTCCGCCCAACTACTAGACAGAGTCCGAAATTAGTGTGCTAGGCAGAATCCGCATATTGCACCGGATCCGGACTCTGTGTAGCATCGCCTTCGGCCCAAGTATACATCAGCCGATCGGCTCGTGTTAACAAGGAGGTAAGGCTATGGGTACAGACCTGCCCGGTGGACCCGGGACGGACGCGAAGTTCTGGGAAGGCTTCTTGGAAGCAGTCGACAAGATGAAGTACGGTTGGGCGAGCGAGTTGTCAAACACGCGACTCCTCAAGCACGCGTAGCGGCTAAGAACGCCCGGAGCGCTGCCGCAAGCGTTGGATCGCCTGAAGTTGCGCCGCGGCCTCGGCGTACTCGGCCAGGGCTTTGGCGTAGTCGATCTCCGCGCTCCGATCGGAGAGCATTTGCTCGGCGCGCTGCTTCGCTTCGAGCG
>JBOIDH010000220.1:0-4661 GCA_050740495.1 Gammaproteobacteria bacterium
CAAGGGGCCGAGGTGGAGGGCAAGGAAGGTTCGTCCGTCCGCGTTACAACCGATGTCCTGGATCTGGACATCAACAAGATCGGCGCGGTCATCGAAAAAGCGAAGCTGCTTGAATATCCAGTGTCCGTGGACGCCCCTCGGAAACCGTTCGTTTTCCTCGACCATAGCGAGTCGCTAACCTTCGTTGTGCAAGGAGGGTTACGAAGCGCGGATGTTGCCCCGGATCATCACAGCGAATATCGGACCGAGCAAACCGCTTACGAGTTGGAGAACACGAAGAATTCGCTAAAAGTCGTATTTACCTGGGGTCCGGTAGAAGGACTTACGGTACGCAAGATCTACAGCTTCGAGCGCGGTAGCTATCTCGTAAACTTGCGCTATGAAATTGCAAACGAGGGATCCAGCCCTTGGGCCGGCCGGGTTTATAGTCAGATGCAGCGCAGCCAATCGGAGTCGCGGGGTGGGTTTATTTACACCTATACCGGCGCCGCCATCTCTAGTCCGGAAAAGCTTTACGAGAAAATTGATTTCGATGACATGCAAGAAAAGTCTGTAGAACGCGATGTCTCTAACGGTTGGGCGGCGATATTGCAGCACTATTTCGTCGTCGCGCTAGTTCCCGAACCTAAGGAGATTTACCACTATTATTCGAAGATTTTGGACGACGGGAAACGCTACCTGATAGGCCTCTATGGGCGGGAAGTGAGCGTTCCCTCCGGGGTAGATCATGCGATCGACATGAAGATCTTCTTAGGCCCAAAGCTTCAGCATGTCCTCGAGAAAATTGCTCCTGGGCTTGAGCTCACGGTCGACTACGGTGTGCTATGGTTCATAGGTAAGCCGATTTTTTGGTTGCTGGAGAAGCTTCACCGCTTCATCGGCAACTGGGGTTGGGCCATCGTGTTTGTGACCGTCATTTTGAAAGTGATGTTCTTTCAATTATCCGCGGCAAGCTATCGGTCGATGGCGAAGATGAAGAAGCTCCAGCCCCGCTTGCAGGCTCTCAAGGAGCGTCACGAAGACGACCGCATGAAAATGAATCAAGCCGTCATGGAGCTTTACAAAGAAGAGAAGGTCAACCCCTTCGGTGGCTGCCTGCCTATCCTCGTGCAGATCCCCGTCTTTATCTCGTTATACTGGGTCTTGCTTGAAAGCGTGGAATTACGCCAAGCGCCGTTCGGATTCTGGATAAAAGACCTGTCCGCACCCGATCCGTTTTTTGTTCTACCGGTGCTAATGGGCATCACGATGCTTATACAATATTATCTTAACCCGACCCCGATCGATCCCATCCAGCAGAAAGTCATGCAGCTTCTGCCCATCGTGCTTACCGTTTTTTTCTCGTTCTTCCCTTCGGGGTTAGTCCTCTATTGGCTTGCAAACAACGTACTGTCGATCGGACAGCAATGGTTGATCAACAAGCAATATGGCGAAGCGGCACACCCGGCTAAGGCGGGTTAGAAGCAGGCCCCAGCATGCCTGTGCGACGGCCGGTTCCCGCTAATCTTAGAGCGCTTCCGACATTGAAATTGCCGCCAGTCAAGTTGGTGCTGGCCTTGCCACGTGGTAGCCCCTGAACGGGATACAATAACCGCCATCGCCTCCCCGCCCGGACGGGGAGGTATCGGTATTGTGCGCATCTCGGGGCCATTGGCCCGCGCAATTGCCGACAACATCGTTCGCCGGCCACTCTCGCCGCGCGTCGCGACCTATGCGCGCTTTGTTGGGACTGGCGGCGAAACGCTGGATCAAGGGATCGCTCTGCTTTACGAAGCACCACATTCCTATACCGGCGAAGACGTCTTAGAACTGCACGCTCATGGCAGCCCAGTCGCGCTGGACCTGCTGCTGCAAAAAGTCACGAGCCTCGGTGCCCGGCTGGCGCGCTCTGGAGAGTTTTCGGAACGCGCTTTCCTGAACGGCAAACTCGATCTCACTCAGGCCGAGGCCATCGCGGATCTCATCGATAGCGCGACGGCCGAAGCGGCGCGCGCCGCTCTACGCTCTTTGGAAGGGGAGTTCTCGGCGCGCGTGCGCGAAATCCTCGAGCAGCTCGTCGCGGTCCGGGCGCATCTAGAAGGGACGCTCGATTTCCCCGAGGAGGAGATCGATGGGGTGGACACGGCGCGTTTGGGCGAGCAACTGGAGGGCGCGCTCCGTGCTACCGCCAGCTTGATCACGCAGGCGACGCTCGGGCGAATGCTCACCGATGGCGTGCGGGTAGCGATCGCGGGCCCCCCGAATGTCGGCAAGTCCAGTCTCTTGAACCGCTTGGCGCGTGAAGACTGCGCGATTGTGACTGCGGTGGCGGGCACCACGCGCGATGCGATTCATGTCGAGATCAGCCTCGGCGGGTTGCCGTTCCATTTCACCGATACCGCGGGCTTGCGCGCCACATCCGATCCGGTTGAAAGCGAGGGGATCCGGCGCACCCGCGCGGCGGTCGCGCAAGCGGATCACGTGCTCTTCGTGATTGACGCGAGCGATTCCGGAGCCCGCGATCCCGGCGATGAAATCGAGGCGCTTCCCGCGGGCGCGCGCCTGACCTGGGTACATAACAAGATCGATCTTATCGGCGTGGAGCCGGCCACGCGCGCTGACCCCGGCGGCGATGCGGTCTACCTCTCGGCGAAGACGGGCGCCGGCGTGGCGCTCCTCGAGCAGTATCTAAAGAACTGCGTGGGTTATCACGAACCTCCCGCCGGCGCCTTCAGTGCGCGCAAGCGCCATGTCGATGCCCTGCGGCGGGTACAGGCGTTCGTACGAGAGGCCCAAGAGGCGTTCCTCGCTGCGCGCGGACCGGAGCTCGTGGCGGAACACCTGCGCCTGGCCCAGCAAGCCTTGAGCGAAATCACCGGCGACTTTACTGGCGAAGATCTTTTGGGAGAGATTTTTTCTACGTTTTGCATCGGGAAATAGCGGATCGCTTAAGGCGTGGTACGCTGCGCGAGCCGGCGGATCATACCGCCGGGCGAGACAGATTGAGGAGACGGGTTACTCATGATCGGGTTCGCGCTGAACCAAAGCTAGGCCTTGGGCAATGAGGGCTTCCATGCGAAAATCGAGCGCATGACGGGGTAGCCGCGCGCCGCTGAGCCGGGACGATAGAGCGCTACAATGCCAAGAGACAGTGCGGTCACCGCGTGACTGTTGGATTGCGAGATCGCATTCTTGATCTGTCGCTCTCCTTCCTCGGATGATTACCCGATGACGAATCGGAGAGGTGTTTGAGGTACAATGAGATAGCCAGCTCATAGGGGGCGTGGTACCGCATGACGGTTTTCTGAGGAGTTACTATATGGGAATGAAGTTATACGTTGGCAACATGGGTTACGGCATCCGCAGCAGTGATCTGGAACGGCTGTTCTCGGCTCATGGTACTGTACGTTCCGCCGAGGTGATCACGGATCGCAGCACCGGGCAGTCCAAAGGGTTCGGCTTTGTTGAGATGGGCAGTGACCAGGAAGCGAAGGCGGCCATCGCCGCCCTCAACGGTAAGGAGATGGACGGCCGAACCGTAACGGTCAATGAGGCCCGCCCCAAGGAAGGAGGTGGTGGCCGTGGCCCGGGTGGCTACGGCGGAGGTGGGGGCGACAAACGCGGTGGCTATGGAGGCGGAGGACGCCGGTACTAATAAGCGCCGATTCGCCGACCGTTCCTTTGGCGTAAGGGGTCAGCGGTTTAGGTGTCCCCACGAATAAAACCGTTCTATCAGGTAGATCGTGTAGGGCGGGACCGTGACGCGCTTGCGCCGAGTGAATTTTGTGTAGACGATTATCGCAGTCATGTAGCCTAATGGGTTGAGCGCAACGAATCCCGGGGAAAAATGGGGCTTCCTTCCCCGGGTTACGCCGCTGTGCGTCTAACCCGGGCTACGTGTACTGGGTACGGCATCACTATAGGTGCTCCGCTTGATATCGTGGAGTCCAACCAGCAATGGCCCGTGGGCTCGCCGGCGGTGCCGGTGAGTGGGAACGCGGCCGAACGGGTGCGAGAGACGGTGGATGCCGTCTACCGTTGCGACTCGCGTCGGGTCTTCGCCACCCTTGTCCGTTTGCTCGGCGACTTCGATCTCGCCGAGGAAGCGCTCCACGATGCCTTCAGAGCAGCGCTCGAGCAATGGCCGCGGGAGGGTGTGCCCGCCAATCCGCGGGCGTGGCTCGTGTCAGTCGGTCGCTTCAAGGCCATCGACGGCATACGCCGCCGCGCCCGGTTCGACACGCCGGATGATGTGGCCGAGCAAGTCGACGCCGTAATCGAAGAAGCCGCAGCCTCGGACGCCGCGGCGCGGGACGACGAGAGCGTCGAGGACGACCGGCTGCGGCTCATCTTCACCTGCTGCCATCCGGCCTTGCCGCCGGACGCCCAGGTGGCCCTCACCTTGCGCGAGGTGTGCGGCCTCACGACCGAGGAGATCGCGCGTGCCTTCCTCGCCGCGCCGCCCACGCTTGCGCAGCGTATCGTGCGCGCGAAGGCAAAGATCCGCGACGCGCGCATTCCCTATCAGGTGCCATCGTTGGCCGATCTCCCCGACCGATTGGACAGCGTGCTGCGCGTGGTTTACCTCGTGTTTAACGAAGGCTACTCCGCGTCATCCGGCGGGTCGCTGACGCGCCACGATCTCTCGGGCGAGGCGATCCGCCTAGGAAGGTTGCTGAGCG
>JBOIDH010000221.1:0-4634 GCA_050740495.1 Gammaproteobacteria bacterium
GGCCAGCTCCCGGCTCGCGAGGTTAAAGCGAGCCCCCGCGACCTCGATAGTGTCGAGGACCAGGATCGGCCTCGGAGCAGAGGGGGTAGACAGCCGCAATCCCTTCAATTTAACGCCCACATCGTTCACGGTCAGGTCGGCCTTGGCTTGCTCATATCGGAAGCGGTAACGGGCTCTTGCACCCATGTCCCCTAACGGTTCAGCCAGGTCCAACCGGTCACGGATGAACTTCCAAGGCGTCGCTAGCTTGAAGCCCTCGAGTCGCACTTCACCTTCCGATAGGATTGGGTTTAACGAGACATGGCCCTTCCATTCCACTACGCCGCCGTTCGCCAGTTTCGCGCTGACTACGTGAGACCCGCGGTGCTCGGGAAGCGTCGAGATTGCGTCGAACTCCAGGTCGATCGGACTCACCGTTTCCGCGACCGGAGTCGATTTGGAGCGATCCGTGAATTTCACCGAGCCACCTGTGAGCGCCATGTGCTTGAGCAAGAGCCGCGGCGGGTTCTCCGCGGGCGGAGAGGGCTCGTCGGTTTCAGGCAAGGCGGCGGCGATCTTCGCCAGGTTCAGCCGGCCTTCCCGATCGATCATCAAATCAGCAGACCAACCCTCAAGCCGTATATCCGCAAACGTCCATGCCCAGCGGAACAGGCTTTCCAGCTCGAAATCGACGAACAGGCGCTGAAAACCAAATATCGCCTCCCCGGCCGCGTCTTTGAAGGAAAAGTTCTTAGCTTCGAACTCAAAGAGGAAGGGGTTAAACCGTACTTCCGCGACAGCGGCCTGACACCGGAACTGCTCGGCAGCCAGCTTCGGAACATAATGGCGCACCAGATAGGGGATGAGGAGAAACCCGGCGAGAGCATATAAGGCCAGCGCCGCGGCAATACCAAGCACCCAGGGATCCCTGACCCGCTGAAGGAGCCGTTTCATTTTTGTTCGATCCTGATGCCCACGCTTGCTTAGGTGAGAGGCGTGAGCATTTCTTTCGAGAGGCTTCGCACCGGTCTCGGGCTACGACTCGGGGGTTTTGGTCGTAAGCGCCGCCACGGGCTCAGCGAGGCTACAGAGCCAGATATGAGTGTCGAGCAGCAGCTTCAACGGCTCATCGCCGCCCAGATCCTCGCGTCGACGGCTGGCCCGACGACAATCTCGACGCGCCCCGCCATGGCACCGAGCCAATCCGACCGGGAAGCTCGCCGTTGTGGCGGAATCACCTCGGCGACCGGCTGGCCGAAGCGTGTGATCAACACGGGCCGGCGGGTACGTTTCACCCGCTGGAGGACCGCAAGGCAGGTCGCCTTGAACTTTGACACCGGGATGCTTTCCATGGAGAGCACGCTAACATGGTCAGAAATCATGGTCAAACGCGCTCCGCCCCAATCGCTCGCGGCGAGTCCGTTGCGACTACCGTGACGAGGGGCGTCGAATGAGCTTCCCGGTCTCGGCTCTCAGGCAGTCGAAAGGCGTCCGCGACACCCGCGCGACGCCGCCGCATAGGCGACCATCCAAAAAAAGTATACCTCTTCTAGAAGTGACGGGGAGCAGGCCGTGCAAATCCAGCAGGCTCGGGTGAGCGGAGCGGATCCGAGCCAGTGCGAGGCGCGTATTGGATCTTGTTCCTCAACCAAGGCTACGCGCCGCGATGTGGACATTCGGTAGATCGCGCACTCCGCTAGCGGCATCGATTAACGCTTCCTTGTCGTCTGCTGACAGGATATTCAGATCGCCACCTTCGAAATACACCATCGCCTTGAGACTTTCGCTCGGTTGGAAGGCAAATCCGTACAGCGCGCGTGCGGCCGCCAGCCCTGTGGAGAGACTGACGCCCGCCCTGATCATGGCGGCTATGTCCTGATAATCCCTGGCCTCGACCCGCTGTAAGATCACCTTGCTCTTAGTGGCCATCAGATCAGCCAGCGATGCCACCCGCACGACACCGTCTTCTGTCGCTTCCGGTTCTCCGACGCGTCCGAAACCGATGCCACCGAAGAATGAAAGCTTGACGTGCTCTGCTTGAGCCTCGCCTTCGGACACCACTACGGTGAAGGTGTCGGGCCGGTCCTGGAGCACCGCGGCTCCGGCAATGAAAGGCAACGCTGCCTGCAGGTCCTCCTTGCAGAGCGGCTTGTCGGTAAAGAAATCGAAATCGACGGAGGCTCTGTGGCCAAGACGTAACGCAATCGCGGTACCGCCATACAATACCATGCCCAATTTCACGGACGGTTGCAATTGCGGCCAAAGCCGCCTTTGCGCACCAGGCAGGATTTCCAGACGCGGCCTGAGGACCCGTGTCACGCTATCCGCCGCAGCGGCATGGGTGGAACGTTTCCAGGCGTGGCCAGCCCCAGGCGGTAGTGCCAATAGGCCCAGGAGCGTGCGGTAAACTGGCCGATCTCGGCACGGGCCAGCACCTCCCGCAGATACTCATCGCCCACTCGGGCTACGAGCTTCTGCACATCGTCGTAATCGCCGATATCCATGACCTGCGCGATCACGCGATCAGGGTGTTGCAGGGCTTCACCCGGTGTCTTCCACCAGATGTACTTTGCCGCAAACTGCCGCAATACCTCTCGGTCGATCTGTTCCATAAGAATCGATACGCCCCGCGCCTACCGCGTCCAGGCCGCAGGATATGCGGTGACGAAGGAACCGCCTCGACGCGCGACTCGATGCGCTTCGCAAGCTCACCCTATGCCCGCGGCGAGCGGGACAGGCGCAAGGCCGAGGACCAACACCGCCTATCGTTGATTAACTACGGCCTTGCTTCTACTACCAAGTCCCCAAATTCATTATAATATAGTCCCAATATAATACGTTACGAAAAGGAATGCGCGCGATGACTCGAGTCAGCAGGGGATGCATTGGCCGACGCGCGTAGTCCTTCACTGCCGCCCGGCTCGCGCACCGAGGTATCGTGCTATCGAAGAGGCGCGCCCGCAGGCTGGGCCGCATGGTACCGGAGCAGCTCAGGATCGTCCCTGCCGTCCGCCGCGCGCTTCGCAGATGTCGCGCCCAACTGAGGTGAAGGAAGGGTCGAAGACAACAGTCATCGAGCGCTTTACTGTGCCTGGATTATAAGGCAGTATCCTTCCATGAATACGGCCCCCGCGAGCCCGAGCGCCGAACCCGAGGATAAACCCCGCCGGCCCGGTTGCCTTCAAGTGGTTGGGATCTTGGTGCTCGTGATCCTTGTGACGGCCGGCGCCACGTTTTGGGCCGTCAAGTCTTACCTTGACCCATCCGATTTTAAGCCGGTAAGGCTGAACGCCGAGGAAGAAAGGACTCTCAACGAAAAACTGACTCGGATCGGCTTTTTCGGTGCCCGCTTGCCGGCGGGGGAGAAGACGCGGGAGCCGTCATCGCCAACTGAGTCAGCCCCTCCCCTAGAGCCAGAGCCATACAGCGAGGAAGGTGCCGAGCGCAGCGTCAGCTTTTCGGAAAAAGAGCTCAACGCGATGCTGGCCAAGAATACCGCCTTGGCGCAGAAACTGGCTATCGATCTATCGGATAACCTGGTTAGCGCCAAGCTCCTAGTGCCGCTGGAAGAGGACTTTCCGGTGCTCGGAGGCAAGACCTTGAGGGTCAACGCGGGAATGGCCCTCGCGTATGACAACGACAAACCGATCGTTATCTTGAAGGGCATTAGCATCATGGGTGTGCCGCTGCCCAATGCCTGGCTCGGAGGCATCAAGAATATCGACCTTGTCAAAGAGTTCGGGGCCGAAGAAGGGTTTTGGAAATCGTTCGCTGCCGGCGTGAAGAATATTCGGGTTGAAGAAGCTAAGCTCAGGCTAGAGCTGAAAGAGTAATCTGGGCGCAAACCGTCTCTACCCAAGCGCCGCCGCCTACCCCGAGCGCTGTGTCAGCTCGATGACTGGATCAAGAAAACCAAGGCGTGGGGCTCTTCGGCGACGCCCCCGAGGAAGGAGAGAGAGATGATGACGTGTACACGGGTTGGACTCGGCTTGATGTCCGCACTGGCGTTCACGGCCGGGGGGTTGGCCTACGCTCAGCTTTCTTAGGCGCGGGTGACGGCTTGGTTTTTCCTTCCTTGGTCGTAAGCGCCGCCACGGTCTTGGTCAAAAGCTCGCCCTGGTAACTTGGCAGCCCGTAGGCCCAATGGGCGGTTTTTTCGCTCAGCGCCTTGACCTCCTCGGCGACCGATGGAGAGGGCGCTACTTTCTTACCTCCGGCCTCGGCTTTCGCATCCGGCTTACCGCCCGCGGGGGCTACCTTCTCGGTGGCGAAAGCAGCCTGCTTAGCCGCCTCGGCATCAAAAGAAAATTCCACGCTAGCCCATGTCTTATCCTTCACGATCGCGCTTTCGACGATCGCCACCAAGCCATCGAAGGTGCGCAAGGTCGTCACCGTAGGGTCCGCCGGTAACTTGAGATCCGCCCGCGGCGCGACATCATCGAAGCGCAGGTACTCCAGGGACGTCGCCAGGCTGTTCAGGGTTAACTGGGATTTTACCTTGTGCCCTTTCGGGAGCGCGTCCAGCGTGTAGTCCGCATCCTTGGGATCGTTCTTGTAGACGCGCACTAGCGCCTGCCCCGGCTTTTGTATCACGACTTCCCGGATCCGCTCCGAGGGGATATGGGCGACATCCTTGACCAGCCACTCCATCGGAT
>JBOIDH010000222.1:0-4633 GCA_050740495.1 Gammaproteobacteria bacterium
CGCCGAAGCGGGTTCGCAGAAGACACCCTCTCTCTCCGCGAGGAGCTTTTGGGCCGCCAGGATCTCCTCATCGCTCAACTCATCGAACCATCCCTGGGAATCCTTATTCGCTTGCCAGGCCTGGTCCCAGGATTGCGGGTGTCCGATGCAGATGGCGGTCGCCACCGTTTCCGGATCATCGACGAAATGTCCGCGTAAAAACGGCGCGGCGCCGCTCGCTTGGTAGCCGCACATCCGCGGCAAGGTCTTCGCCAGGCCATCGCGGGCATATTCCTTATAGCCCAACCAATGGGCGCTGATGTTACCGGCGTTACCGACCGGTATGCAGTGGAAATCCGGCGCCCGCCCGAGCGCTTCGATGATCTCGAACGCCGCGGTTTTCTGTCCCTGCAATCGATACGGATTGATGGAATTGACGATGGTCACGGGCGCCCGCGCCGCAACCTCCTTGACCAGCCGCATTCCGGCATCGAAGTTTCCCCGGATCTGCAAGACGACCGCGCCCGCCATCATGGCCTGCGCGAGCTTTCCGAGCGCGATCTTGCCTTCGGGGATCAACACGAACGCGGCGATCCCCGCACGGGCGGCATAGGCCGCCGCGGAAGCGGAGGTGTTCCCCGTCGAGGCGCAGATCACCGCGCGGCTGCCCTCCTCCACCGCTTTGGTGACGGCCACGGTCATCCCCCGGTCTTTGAACGAACCGGTCGGATTCAGCCCCTCGTATTTGACATACAGCCTGACATCGCGCTCGATGATCTCGCGAATATTCTGTAAGCGAATGAGCGGCGTGTTTCCCTCGCCTAGGCTGATGATGCGCACAGCATTGCTGACCGGCAAGCGCTGGCGGTAACGGTCTATGAGTCCGGTGTAGCGCGTCATGGCGTTTTGCTAAAACCCTAAGCGAACGTCTCCAGGCGAATGCGCGTGATCCGGCCCGTCACCGACTCCAAGGCTTCGATCCGCTCGATGGCCGCGTTCATGGAGCGCTCCCGCACCCGGTGCGTTAAAAAAATGATGGGGACATTCGGTTCGCCCGGCACCGGCTCCTTCTGCAGGATCGCTTCGATACTGATCCGAAGGTCACCGAAGATGCGCGTGATGTCCGCCAAGACTCCGGGCTGATCCAGCGCGTGCATGCGCAAGTAATAGGCCGTGGCGACCGCGTCCATGGGAGCCACGCGGCGGTTCGACAGGGCGGCCGGTTGAAAGGCCAGATGCGGTACGCGGTTCTCCGGATCGGAGGTGAGCGTTCGCACCACGTCCACGAGATCGGCCACCACCGCCGAGGCCGTCGGCTCGGCGCCGGCCCCGGCCCCGTAATACAAAGTCTGGCCGACGGCGTCCCCCTTGATCAGCACCGCGTTCATCACCCCCATGACGTTGGCAAGCAGTTGCCGTCGCGGCACCAACGTCGGGTGCACCCGGAGCTCGATGGCGTCCCCGGCATCGCGCGCGATCCCGAGGTGTTTGATCCGGTAACCCAGTTGCTCCGCGTAATCAATATCAGCCTGGGTGATTTGGCTAATCCCCTCCGTATACACCTTGTCGAACTGCAAGGGAATGCCGAAGGCGATCGCGGCCAGTATCGTGAGTTTGTGCGCGGCGTCGATGCCCTCGACGTCAAAAGCCGGATCCGCCTCCGCGTAGCCGAGGCGTTGCGCCTCGCGCAGCGCGGTCTCGAAATCACGGCCTTTATCCAGCATCTCGGTGAGGATGAAATTCCCGGTCCCGTTGACGATCCCGGCGAGCCACTCGATGCGGTTTCCGGCCAGCCCTTCGCGGATCGCCTTGATGATCGGTATTCCGCCGCCCACGGCGGCCTCGAAGGCCACCATCACGCCTCGCTCCTGGGCGGCTTGGAACACTTCGTTGCCATGGATTGCGATCAAGGCTTTGTTCGCCGTTACCACGTGCTTGCCGTTCGCGATGGCCTTGAGCACCAGGGTGCGCGCCGGCTCCACGCCGCCGATCAACTCCACCACGATCCGGATCTCGGGATCGTTGACGACCGTCAGAGGATCGCTCGTAATTGCAATCCCATCGAGAGGCAGGCCGCGGGGTTTATCGAGGTCGCGCGCGGCCGCGCAGGTGACTTCAATCGCCCTTCCGGCGCGGCGGGTGATTTCATCCCGGTTGCGGCGCAAGACCTGGATGGTCCCGCCGCCCACGGTGCCGAGCCCGAGGAGCCCGACTTGTACGGGGTTCAAGTTACACACCATGGACTGAGCGCACCGGCATCGCGTTGCCCTTGCGCAGCATCTCGCGGACCCCCCGGACCGCCTGCCGGGTCCGGTGCTCGTTCTCGATGAGCGCGAAGCGTACGTACTGATCGCCGTACTCGCCAAAACCGATCCCGGGCGAGACCGCCACCTTGGCTTCCAAGAGAAGTTTCTTGGAAAACTCCAAGGAACCCAAGTCCCGATAAGGTTCCGGAATCGGCGCCCATACGAACATGGTCCCGCGCGGTTTCTCGACGCTCCAGCCGGCGGCGTTGAGTCCCTCACAGAGCACGTCGCGGCGGCGCCAGTACATGTGCCTGATCTCGGCAAGACAGTCCTGCGGCCCTTCCAAGGCCGCGATGGCGGCTACTTGAATCGGGGTGAAGGTCCCATAGTCCAAATACGACTTGAGCCGGGCCAGTGCCTTCACCAAGAGGGGATTACCCACCATGAAGCCCACGCGCCATCCCGGCATGTTGTAGCTCTTGGAGAGTGAAAAGAACTCCACCGCGATGTCCTTGGCGCCCGGCACTTGCAAGATGGAAGGCGCCTGATAACCATCGAAAACCAAGTCCGCGTAGGCGAGGTCTTGAATGACCCAAATTCCGTGCTCGCGCGCGATGGCGATGACGTGCTCGAAAAACGGCAGCTCCACGCATTGGGTGGTCGGATTACTCGGGAAGTTGAGGACCAGCAGCTTCGGTTTCGGCCAACAGTCGCGGATGGCCTTCTGTAATTCCGCGAAGAAATCGATCCCCGGCCCGATGGGCACGTGCCGCACGTCGGCGCCGGCGATGATAAAGCCAAACGGATGGATCGGATAGGCCGGATTCGGCACCAGTACCGTATCGTCCTCATCGACGATGGCCATGGACAGATGCGCCAATCCTTCCTTGGAGCCGATGGTCACGATGGCCTCCGTTTCCGGGTCCAGGTCAACATCGTAGCGGCGTTTATACCAATCGCAGATCGCCTTGCGCAGACGCGGGATCCCGCGCGATGTCGAGTAGCGATGGGTATCGTCACGCTGGGCGGCTTCGACCAGCTTATCGATGATATGTTGCGGCGTCGGCTGGTCCGGGTTTCCCATCCCGAAATCGATGATGTCCTCGCCCCGATGGCGCGCCGCCATCTTGAGCTCCTGGACGGTGCTAAACACATACGGCGGTAGCCGCTCGATTCTAGGAAATCTCGTATCCAACGCTTGTCCCGGAAAACTCCAACCTCTAAACCAACCCCTTGTCGCGCCTGAATTGTTAAACTTAGAGAACCTCTGATTAAGTCCCCTCTCCCCCAGGGAGAGGGTTAGGGTGAGGGGGTAACTCATTGATTTTAATCCCCTCACCCCCGCCCTCTCCCGGAAGGAGAGGGAGAAACGCGGACTTGTTCAGACCTTCCTTAGCGTTCGCGTCAATCCGCGTCTTCAAGTAGACGAATTGCCAGGTGAATCGCGACAACGACGTTACCGATCTCACGGCATGCTGTCAAACGCAGGATCGATCGTTAAGCCCTGTCAGTTCACAGCGGGCGCCGCGCCTCTCAGAGGTGGCCTATTCGCTTTGGGTGGAAACCACTCGTACCCCGAGGGCAGCGCGCCCCCGCGGTTTAGGATCCAACTCGCGATATCCTCGAGCACCACCGAGGCGTGCAGATCGCGGGTCAACATATGGTAACCCTGGGGATACCATGCAAGCCGCCAATCGCGCGCCGCCGCTTGCCCCTCGAGAAAGCGCTCGAAGCAGGACCTCGGAATGATTTCATCGTGGGCGCCGTACAGGATCAACGACGGATGCCTGAGCCGGGGAACCGCCGCCAAAGCCTCATCCATGAGATCGCTCAGCCCGGCGATGGCGTCGAACCGTGTCGCCTTGATGACCAGCGGGTCGCGGGACAGGTTCGACCGCATGGCATCGTTATCCGAGGGGCGAACTTTGAGACCCCGGCCGGTCACGGTAAGACCCGGAAAGGTATTCGCCATCACCCACAGCGTCGCCCGCATGAACGGATTCCATAGACGGCGCCCCCACACCGCCGGCGCCACCAGCACCACACCGTCGACCTCCGGGGGGCCGGGCCGTGTCAGGGTGACCATCGCGACCGCCCCGCCCATGCTTTCGCCTAAAAGGTAAAGCGGAACACCCGGGTAGCGCCGTCGCAGCAAGCGCGTAAGCTCATGAACATCCGCGACGAGGCGCTCGCTGCCCGCCCAGATCCCAGGACGCGCGGTGGCCCCGAAACCGCGCTGGTCGTATGCATAGGTGAGGATACCGTGCAGGGCGAGATAAGGACCCACGGCCGTGAAAGAGTGGCTATATTCGTTGAACCCGTGCAGAGCGAGCACCACCGCCGCCACGGGCCCGGGCGGCACCCAGGCCTGTGATGGCAGCAAGACTCCATCCGGCATCACCGCGTGC
>JBOIDH010000223.1:0-4601 GCA_050740495.1 Gammaproteobacteria bacterium
TGCTCGTTCTCAAGCAATTCGCAACGTTGCAGCGCGCGCCGCACCAAGCGCAATGACCACCCTCATCACCGGTGCGACCGGCTTCGTCGGATCGGCCGTGCTCCGCTGCCTTTTGAACGCGGGTCACGCGGTGCGTGTATTGGCGCGCCCAGGAAGCCTCCAGCGAAATATCGAGGGGCTGAACATCGAGGTGGTCGCAGGCGATCTCCGCGATCCGGCCACGCTGAAACAGGCCGTCGCGGGCGCCCACGCGCTCTTCCACGTCGCGGCCGATTACCGTCTTTGGGCCCCGAACCCGCAGGAAATCTACGAGAGTAACGTGAGCGGTACCCGTAATCTATTGCTCGCCGCCGCCGAGGCCGGGGTCGGCCGGATCGTGTATACGAGCAGCGTCGCGACGCTCGGCATAAACGCGGACGGTAGCCCCGCCAACGAAGAGACCCCGGCCACCTTCACTGACATGATCGGCCACTATAAGCGATCCAAGTTTCTCGCCGAGGCCGAAGTCCGCCGCTTGGCGGCTGAAGAGGGACTGCCGGTCGTGATCGTCAATCCCTCCGCCCCCGTCGGTCCCAGGGACGTCAAACCAACCCCGACTGGCCGCACCGTCTTGGATGCGGCTCGAGGACGCATGCCGGCCTATGTCGATACCGGGCTCAACGTCGTTCATGTGGACGATGTCGCCCAGGGACATCTCGCGGCGTTTCACCGCAGCCGCACCGGGGAGCGTTACATCTTGGGCGGCGAGAACATGAGCTTGTACGAGATCCTCCGCACCGTGGCTTCAATCACCGGCGGGCGCCCGCCGCGACTGCGTCTGCCCCATGGGCTCGTGTTACCTATCGCGTATATGATGGAAGGCTGGGCCCGATTCTTCGGTCGCGGCGAGCCGCGCGCGACCGTCGATGGGGTGCGAATGGCAAAGAAGAAAATGTTCTTCAGCAGCGCAAAAGCCGAACGCGATCTCGCCTACACCCACCGGCCGCCCGCCGACGCCTTGCGTGACGCTATCGATTGGTTTCGCGCGAACGGATACCTCGGCTAGGAAGCGGATCTGATTTAAGGAAGCTCTGAACAAGTCTCAAAGTCCGTTCGCGAAGGGCACACGGCCGCGATGAGAATCAAGCGAGCGTAGCGCGCGTGTCCGCAGTCAGCGTCTTATCACCTCCCACCTCGCCAATCCCTTGGTCCTCATCGGATTGGCGCTCCTGCACTTCTTTGGAGTTAGGCGGTCAAGGCCATCTTCGCGAAGACGGTCGAGGCGAAGGCCGCCGAAGGGTCCGCCGCGAACCGCGACGCTGGCCCTCGCCGCGCTGCTCATATCTGCTTTGGAGTGCTAAAACATCAACGACCTTACCAACCACAATCCGTTTAAATACCCCTTGACAACAAAGACGGTATCTACATCGATGGCTTCGGGTTAGCGGTCACTTGCTTGCGCGCGACCCCTCCTTGCGCAAACGCTTCAAAAACACGCGCATCTCCTTCGCGGCTTGAATATCGCCGCGCGTCTCGGCGAGAGCGATACCTTGTTCATAGGCCCGGATGGCCTCAGCGGTCAGGCCTTGTTCCGCGAGGACTTTTCCATAAAGTTTCCAGGCCGCGGTATACCCGGGATTGAGCGCGAGCGCTTGGCGCAGGTGTTC
The DNA here is from genome assembly GCA_050740495.1 of Gammaproteobacteria bacterium. Taxonomy (GTDB): domain Bacteria; phylum Pseudomonadota; class Gammaproteobacteria; order JACCXJ01; family JACCXJ01; genus USCg-Taylor. The sequence continues at coordinate 1,647 of JBOIDH010000223.1, forward strand.
CCGGGCAGCCGCAGGCTGGCCGCATTTATAGTACTCGGTGGCGAGGCTGAAGCGTAAGGTCGCATCGTCGCGGCCGCGCCGCAGGATCTCCTCGAAGTGGGCGATGCGGTTCATACCGGAAGGCGCCGGCGCCTAATTCGCAGGCTCGCCGGGGGTCTGTTTCGGATCTATGCCGAGCGCCCGTAATTTGCGGTAAAGATGGGTGCGCTCGAGGCCCACACGGCCCGCGATCCGGCTGATGCTCCCGCCGGCGCGCTGGAGCTGATACTCAAAATAAGCCTTTTCAAACTGCTCGCGCGCTTCGCGTAATGGGCGGTCAAACCCAGGTAAGGGCTCCGTTAAGCTCTCCGCGGCGCGGATCCCGAGCGCGGCTTCGACCTCGAAGCCTTCCACCGTCTCCCCGCTACCCAAGATCAGCAGCCGTTGCACCAGGTTTTTCAGTTCCCTGACGTTACCGGGCCAGCCGTAAGCGCGCAGCTGTTTCTGGGCCGGGGGTGTGAAACGCCGCCGCGGTAATCCTTCCTGGGCAGCGAACAGTTCGCAATAAAAGGCCAACAATTCCGGGATATCCTCCGGGTGCTCCCGCAAGGGAGGGAGTTGCAGCGGGACCACATTGAGATGATAGTAGAGATCGTCGCGAAAGCGTCCCGCCCGAACGTACTCCATGAGGTCGTAGCGTGTCGCTGCGACGATGCGGACATCGATAGTGACCGGGTCGCGCCCGCCCACGCGGAGAAACTTTTGATGCTCCAAGGCGCTGAGCAGCCGGGCCTGGAGACCGAGCTCGAGGTCTGCGATGTCCTTAAGAAACAAGGTTCCCCCGTTGGCTTTCTCCAGGGAGCCGAAGTGCACGTTCCCCTCTTCCTCGCTGCCGAAGAGTTCCGCGGCCGGGTTTTCCACCGCCAGTCCGGCGACCGCGACGCTGACGAAGGGCGCCTGCGCGCGCGGGCTGTGATCATGAAGATAGCGGGCGAATACCTGCTTCCCCGTTCCCGGCTCTCCGCGCATGAATACCGCGGTATGATGCGAGGCGATGCGCTTGACTTGGTCTCGCAGCCGGATGAATGCGGGGCTGCCGCCCACGGGCTCCCGGGTTGCCTGGCTTCGGAGCTTGATGTTCTCACGGGTGAGCGCCGCGGCCTCCAAGGCGCGTTTGATCGTGAGCATCAGCTTGGCCATCGACAGCGGTTTCTCGATGAAGTCGTAGGCCCCGAGGCGCGTTGCCTCGACCGCCGTCTCGACGCTCCCGTGTCCCGACATCATGATCACCGGGATGTCGAGCGGGGCACCCTCTGACCATTCCTTGAGCAGCGTGATGCCGTCGCAGTCCGGCATCCAGATATCGAGCAATACGAGGTCCGGCCGCCGGGCCCGGCGCGACTCGCGCGCGCGCGCGGCGTTGTCGGCGAGCGAGACCTCGTAGCCCTCGTCTTCCAGGATCTCGCCCAGGAGCGCGCGGATATCGGGTTCGTCATCGACGACCAAGAGATGCGGGGCGCTCATAGCGCTCGCGCCGCGCGGGTGGGGGATTCGGCGCAGGCCGTCACGGGCAGCCGGATCACGGCGCAGGCGCCTGCGGCCGGTAAGTTTTCCACCCAGACGATGCCCCCGTGCTCCTCGATGATTTTTTTTACAATGGCCAGCCCAAGACCGGTGCCCTTGGGTTTATTGGTCATGTAGGGCTCGAACAGGCTGCCCAGCAATTCCTTCGGGACGCCCGGGCCGCGATCCGCGATGCGCAGCTCGACGAACCGGTGGCTCGCCTCCTCGACACTGCGCGTGCTGATGGTGATGTAGGGAGGGGCGGACTGGCCTTCATTCGCTTCCAAAGCGTTCTTGATGAGATTGTTCAAGACCTGGCGCAGGCGTCCGGGATCGGCGTGGGTCACGGGCAGCTCGGGATCGAGATCGGCCGCGAATACGGCATCGCGATCGACGTTTTGATAGAGATCCAGTATTTCTTGGATTAATTCATTGAGACGGCACGCCTTCGGCTGCATCTGGGGCGTGCGGGCATACTCCGAGAAGGTATTGACCATATTCTTCATGGTTTCGACCTGCTGCACAATCGTATGGGTGAGCCGATCGAGTACCTCGGCTTCTTTCGGCGCCAGCGTGCCGAGATATTTTTGCCGCAGGCGTTCCGCGGACAACTGGATCGGCGTCAAGGGGTTTTTGATCTCGTGCGCCAGACGGCGCGCGACTTCGCCCCAGGCCGCGTCCCGTTGTCCCTGCAGCAGGGCGGTAATGTCGTCAAACACGATTACGTGTCCCCGTACCCGCGCGCTCGCGCCCGCTAAGGTCGTACCGCGGCACAGCAGCACCTGCCGTCCACTGGTCCCGAACAACTGCACCTGCTCGCGCCAGTCCGAATGCGGCGCATCGGGGGCATTGCGAAGCGCGTCGCCGAAGGGCTGCAAATACGGAAAGGCAGCACAAATTCTGCCCACGCTTTGGCCAAGGAGCGGCACCAGCTCGACGCCGAGGATCTTACTCGCGGCTGCATTCGCGGTCCGCAGGCTTAGATTGGGATCTAGGGTCAACACCCCCGAGGACAGGCGCCCCAAGACGGCCTCCAAATAGGAGCGTTGCGCCTCGACCTGATCCTGGCTGCGCTTGGCCTCATCGCGCGCCAGTGCGATCTTGCGGGTCATCTCGTTGAACGATTCGACCAGAAACCCCAATTCGTCCTGGCTCGACGCGTGTAACTCCCGCCCGTAATCGCCCTCGGCGATGGCCCGGGTTCCAGCGGCGAGATCCTGGATCGGGGCGACCAAGCGGTTGGCGGAATAAAACGCGGCCCAGACCGCGCCCAGGATGCTGAACAACAAGACCAAGGTCAAGGTCATTACGAAACTAAGTTTCAGTTGATCCCGCAGATAGGACAGTTCGCGATACTGGAGGTACGCCGAATGCACGTTATCGGCGAGCTTATTCGTGCGGCTTGCCACCGGA
>JBOIDH010000224.1:0-4599 GCA_050740495.1 Gammaproteobacteria bacterium
GGATGGCACGGCGAGCGCCCGCCCGCCGAGATCGTGGTCAACATGAGCGCTGCCGCGCCGAGTGGGCCCATCGAGCGCCTCATCGAGGTGGTTGATTGCGATCCCGCGCAACGTGAGGAGGCGCGGGGGCGTTATCGAACCTATCGGCAGGCCGGTTTTACGCTGGAAACGCATCGGCTTCACGCTGCACGTGAGCGATCCGGCGCGTCCTGATCCTTCCCTGCCGGCGGCGGCCGGGGATGATCATCCGCCACCCGATCGCGTAGCTGCGGAGTCGGCCCGAGCGGCCGGCGAGGCCGAGATCCCGGTGCTTAAGGATGTGGTGGTTCAAGATCGCGTTTCGGCATTGCCAGCGATGCCGCCGTTGGACCCGCCGCAGCTCGAGGCGCTCGCGGTGCGCATTACCGGCCACATGCAGCGCATCGTTTCGGTTCAGATCGCGCACGCCACCCATCGCATTCTGACCGAGATCCGAGCCTTGCGCGGCCCGCCCGCCGCGCCGGCGAGCGCATCCGCACCGACCGGATCGATAGCACGAAATTCGCCCGAAGCGATCACCATGGATAAGGCCTACGATCCCAAGGACATCGAACAGCATTGGTACGACACCTGGGAAAGCCGCGGTTATTTCGCGCCGCACGGCTCCGGGTCCGCATACTGCATCATGCTTCCGCCGCCCAATGTCACCGGCAGTCTGCACATGGGGCATGCATTCCAAGACACGCTTATGGACTGCTTGATCCGCTATCGCCGCATGCGGGGTTACAGCACACTCTGGCAATGCGGCACCGACCACGCCGGGATCGCCACCCAGATGGTAGTCGAGCGCCAATTGACCGAGCAGGGGTTGACGCGGCAGGGAATGGGACGAGAAACCTTCACGGAAGCGGTGTGGCGGTGGAAAGCGCGGTCGGGCGACACGATTACCCGTCAGCTTCGGCGTTTGGGTGCCGCGATGGACTGGTCGCGGGAGCGCTTCACCTTGGATCCCGGTTTATCCGCGACGGTGACGGAGGTATTCGTGCGCCTCTATGAAGAGGGGCTTATTTACCGCGGGCAGCGGCTCGTGAACTGGGATCCGGTCTTGTTAACGGCCCTTTCAGATCTCGAGGTGATAGCCACCGAGGAGCAAGGTCATCTCTGGCACATCCGCTATCCGCTGGCACGTGGAAAAGGGCATCTGGTCGTGGCCACCACCCGGCCCGAGACGATGTTGGGCGATGTCGCGGTGGCGGTCCATCCTGCGGACGCGCGCTTCCAGTCCTATATCGGTCAAGAGGTGCAATTGCCGCTCACCGGCCGGAATATTCCAGTGATCGGCGATCCCTATGTCGATAAGGAGTTTGGGTCGGGGTGCTTGAAGATCACCCCGGCGCATGATTTTAACGACTATGAAGTCGGGGCCAGACACAAGTTGCCGTTGATTAATATCTTCAGCGAGCGCGCGGTAATTAATGCCGAAGCGCCTCCCGACTATCGCGATCTTGATCGCTTCGAAGCGCGCAAACGCATCGTGCACGATTTGGAGCAACAAGGGCTGCTCGAAAGGGTCGAGGACTACAAGCATACGGTGCCGCGCGGGGATCGCTCGAATGCGGTCCTTGAACCTTATCTCACCGACCAATGGTTCGTGCGCGTAGCGCCGCTCGCCGAGCCCGCGATTCGCGCGGTCGAAGAGGGCGCCATCCGCTTCGTCCCGGACGTTTGGGCGAAGACCTACTTCGAATGGATGCGCAACATCAAGGATTGGTGCATCTCCCGGCAGCTTTGGTGGGGACACCGGATCCCGGCCTGGTATGACGATCAAGGCCAGGTCTATGTCGGCCGCACCGAGGCCGAGGCACGCGCCCGCCATGGGATCCCCGACGGGCAATCTCTGGCCCAGGATCCCGACGTGCTCGATACCTGGTTTTCATCGGCGCTCTGGCCGTTTTCGACCTTGGGCTGGCCGGAGGAGACCGATGAGTTGCGGCGCTTTTACCCGACCGCTGTCTTGGTGACCGGGTTTGACATCATTTTCTTCTGGGTGGCCAGGATGATCATGATGGGGCTCAGGTTTACGCAGCAAGTCCCGTTCAAGGAGGTTTATATCCATGGACTGGTGCGCGACGCCGACGGCAACAAGATGTCGAAATCCAAAGGCAACATCCTCGATCCGCTCGATCTCATCGACGGCATCGAGCTGGACGCTTTGGTCGCGAAACGTACCACGGGTCTCATGCAGCCCCAAGACGCCGCTAAGATCGAGCGGGCCACGCGCAAGCAATTTCCCCGCGGTATCGGGGCGTACGGCGCCGACGCCCTCCGTTTTACTTTCGCGGCGCTGGCCACTCAGGGCCGGGACATCCGCTTCGATCTCGGCCGTATCGAAGGCTACCGCAACTTTTGCAATAAGCTCTGGAACGCCGCACGCTACGTGCTGCTCGCCACTGGGGGCGAAGCGGCCTCTAGCGCGCAAGGTACCTATGGCTTGGGGGAGCGCTGGATCCGATCGCGTTTGCTTCAGGCGCAAGAGGCGGCCATCGAGGCCTTCGGGACTTACCGCTTCGACCTCGCGGCCCAGGCGATCTACGAGTTCACCTGGGACGAGTATTGTGACTGGTACCTCGAATGGTCCAAGGCGGCGCTGAACCACGCCACTGACGAGCGGGTGCGGCGCGGATGTTTACGCACCCTGGTCGAGGTGCTTGAGACCTTGTTGAGGCTGGCGCATCCGATCATTCCCTTCGTCACCGAGGAGATCTGGCAAAGAGTCGCGCCGCTCGCGGGCTCTAGCGGCGATTCGATCCTATTGCAAGCTTATCCGGCGCCCGGGGCGCTCGAAATCGACACCGCCGCGGTGGAGGAATTCAATTGGGTGAGGAGTTTTGTTCTCGCCGTGCGGCGCGTGCGCGCGGAGATGGACATTGCGCCGGCGAAGCCCTTGGCGGTGCTGACGGAGCATGGATCCAGCGGCGAGCATCAATGGCTGGAAAACAATCGCCTGTTTCTCATGCACCTTGGCCGTATCTCATCACTGCAAACACTCACAGGCACGCCTTCCGCGGATATGGCCGCGGCTTTAGCGGGAGGGCTGAGCCTATTCATACCCTTAGCGGGCCTCATCGATCGCGAGGCGGAGCTGCGGCGGCTCAATGCCGAGGTCGAAAAGCTGGAAGGCGATTACACGCGGGCGGCGAAAAAACTCGAGAATCAAGAGTTTCTCGAACGCGCGCCGAGTGCGGTCGTAGCCAAGGAGCAACAACGCTGCGAAGAGTTGACGCGCGCCCTCACGCGGCTGCGGGAGCAACGCACGCGCGTCGAGTCGTTGCGCTGACCAGCAAAACTCGCTGCGCTGGTGAGAATCGTTGACCGTGAGCGCGGTGACGACGTACTTGATGACACAACGGTAGGGTGGTTTTTCACTAAACCGTTAGATGCTATCCTGGTCGGCGATTCTAATTGGATGCGTGGACTTCTCGATGTCTGCGAAAGTGGCGGAATTGGTAGACGCGCTGGACTTAGGATCCAGTGGGGCAACCCGTGAGAGTTCGAGTCTCTCCTTTCGCACCAGTTCCGTCATTCACGGCGCCGCTCTGTGACAGGTAGAAATCAATGCAGGTTTCATTGGAAACGACCGGAGCGCTTGAGCGCCGCATCACCGTCGAGATCCCCGAGGAGAACATCGCCTCGGAGCTACAGCAGCGGCTCGTGAAGTTAACACGAACCGCCAGGATCGACGGCTTTCGCGTCGGCAAGGTGCCCATGAAGCTGGTGCAGCGCCGTTACGGCGAACAACTGCGTCAAGAAGTACTGGACGACATCCTGCGGTCCAGCTATGCGGAGGCGATTCGCAAGGAGAACGTTCGGCCGGTGGGAGATCCCGCCATCGAGCCGCTCGCTGCCGCACCCGGCCAGGGATTGATCTACAAGGCGACCTTCGAGATCTACCCCGAAGTCAAGCTGGTTCCGGCCGAAGATCTTCAGGTCACAAGACCAGTTTGCGACATTACCGATGGGGATGTGGATAGCGCGATCCATGCGCTGCAACAGCGGTATCGCGGTTGGGAAAAAGTAGAGCGGCCGGCGCAACGCGGAGACCGTTTGGAGATTGATTTTCAGGGTAGCATCGCAGGCCTGCCTTTCGCAGGCAGCCATGCGTCCGGTTTCACGTTGGAACTGGGCGTATCCGATCTGTTGCCTGGATTCGAGGATGTGCTGGTAGGGCTTGAACCCGGCGCGGAACAGAGCGTCGATCTCACCTTACCGGCGGATTCCCAGAATTCCGATCTTGCCGGGAAGCCGGCCCGGTTCCTGATCCAGTGCTTGAGTGTCTCAAAACCCGTGTTGCCCTCGTTGGATGAGGAGCTGCCCGAGCGCCTAGGAATCGAGCCGCGTGGAGCGGAAGAGCTGCGCGCAAGGGTGCGCGCGAACCTCGAAAGCGAGCGCAATGAGCGCCTGCAAACGTGGCTGAAAACGAGCGTCATGCAAGCGCTGTTCGAAGCCAACCGGATAGAATTGCCAAAGGCGTTGGTCCACGCCGAAGCCCGGAGTCTCCGGGATGAAGCCTATCGTACTCTGGTGCTGCGAAGCGGCAAGCAAGAACGGATTGAGATGCTC
>JBOIDH010000225.1:0-4586 GCA_050740495.1 Gammaproteobacteria bacterium
GCCGTATGAAGAAGGTGGAGTCCATTTCATTAGCCTGGGTTACCGCGCAGCGGCGTAACCCGGGAAAATATTCTTCTCGGCACGGATGGCGTCAAAGCCCGGACCTTGCTCGGTCGTGGCGGGTAATGGCTCGCGCATCCAGCGCTCAAGGTCCGCGGGCCAGGCCTGCAGCGCGTGGCGGGCCAGGTATTCGCGCACCTCCTCCCGGAACACACCAACGAGGCATCCTGTCCATCCCTGTCGAGCATACTTGCTTTTCGATAAAATCAAGTGTGAAAGATAGGTATGGGAAACAGCCAGGTAACCAAGAGAAAAAAGAGGGCTTGACAAACCTATGACAGGGCGGAATAGCGTCAAGCCTATTCCGCCGAATACGTCGGCGGGGACGACGACTCCGTACGCACACGAGGTTCAATGAGACCCGCTACGCGGGTCGGTTCGGCGGGTTACCGGGCTTGCGCCCTCACCCGTCCTACATCGACTTATGAAAGAGAATGTACTGTGAATTCGTTCAAAGTTACATGTACCAAGAAGGAACAACGATGAAACCGCACGGGGAGTACCGGGGAGACCCGGATTTCACGTGGTTCAAACATTGTCGCGCCTAGCCACCGTAGCGTGCGCCCTGCGCACGAAACGAGAGAGTGGACTTCAATCGTGCGCGCGGCGCACGCTACGATAGTTAAAGGAGTTCCCACGGTCATTGATTCCCCGGGGGGGGGGTGACCTACGTAGATTATCTGCAATTCCAAGACCTACGTGGTTTCTAGCGCTTGAACCACACCGAGGCGTCTTGCTTCAATAGTGACAACAAATAACTGCAAGCAGCATCCTCACTGTCGAAAATGTTAATGTTACTTTTTTGTCCTCTCTCAGCGTAATAGACCTCCCACCTGCTTCCTTCTCTTGCAACACAATATTGCTCGTCAGCATCGGGCAATCCTGAACCGAATCGCACGGCCTCTGGATGGATATTATTTGCCCTTAAGGTCTGTTCTAGCTCATATACGTTCATCGGTTCAAAGGCTCCAGAACCCCTTCGTTTATTAGACTACTAACGGGTTTATCGGTCACAAATTGTGTCCCAAGGCCGGGGTGACCGTATGCAGGGGCTATTTCCCCGGCCTTTACGGGCAGGGCCTTCTTAACTGCAAACACGGCGTATGGTCGATTTTCAGTACCTGGCCTAAGCGCTCTCATCGGAGCGGGCGTGCCTTCTGGGGACAGGAATCGACCGCCATCAAACCCGAAGCGGTCCACTTTTGCGCCAGGCAGTAACGTGAAGTCTCGAGCCTCTCCAAGAAAACCATTATTGGTAGGATCAAAGTTCGTGAGCGCCTTGCTGGCGGCAAGCTTACCTGCATCGCCGGCGGCCTCAGCAGCGTTAGCAGCGTTCTTAATGATACCAAACCCCGCGGGCAAGACCGGCACGGCAGTAGCGGCCGCGTCGTATGCGAGACCCAAGCCGTTGGCCAAGGAGGGATCGTTGCGGAAGGCGTTAAGGCTCAGGCCGAGGCTGATGACATCGAGTGCGGTTTCGGCCGCCCGCCCGTCCGGATCCACGTACTTGTACGGATTATTATTGGCATACGCATACCGGTTGAAGCTCTGCGGGTTCCGCGGATCAAACCCCGCCGGATCGATGGCGAGGAAGCGTCCGATCCGGGGGTCGTACCAGCGGGCGCCGAAGTTCTGGATCCCGAGGCCGGGCTCCTCGAACTTACCGGTGTAGCCGGGCTCGTTCGGGGCCGCTTGGTCGATCGGCTGGCCGTAAGGCGTATACGACTTGCGCCACACCACGCGGCCCTGCGCATCGGTCGCGGCGATGGGCGAGCCCAAGGCATCATTATGGTAGTAGACGACCCGCTCGACACCCTGAGTTTCCAGGCTCAAAAGTGCGAGGAGGAGGGCGGCTATAGTACGCATCATTCCGTGAGGCATCGGCGTCTCCTTACGATTTTACCTTTGACAGGCTCGACATCACCGGCCGCATCGGCGGCACGGAACGCCACCGGGGCCGGTGCGGGCGAGTCATCGGCACGATGAAGAAGCGACTTTAAAGCTGCCAGTCGGAAGGGCCTCGCCGGGCAAGCCTTAGGGTAGCGGCCGCTCAGGAACCTGTGGAGCCGCTTCCGACCTACAATGTGGCTAATGTCGAACTATGCGCTACGGGCTCGGAAGGTAGGCTTTTTGGTGATCAGCCGGTACGTCTCTTCGTAGATCCGCTCACGTGACCCGATCGCGACCAGTTCGACCACACGACCCGCCGCGATGCGATAGACGATGCGAAATCGCCCCAGGCGGAAACTCCGCAGGCCGTCAAGCTCATCCTTGAGCGCTTTGCCGCACAACGGATTGGAGAGGATCCGCTCAAGCGCGCTGCGGACCTTCTTCTTGATCTGTGGGTGTAACCCGCCAATAAGGGCGGCAATCTGGGGCGGTGCACGGAGCCGGTGGCGCACCGGTCTTACTCACCGCCAGTGAAAAGTTCCTCTAGGGTATAAAGCTTAGCCTTCTTGCTCTTCAGGGCCGCAAGCCCGGCCCTGATTTCGCTCATCAAAGCGGGGTCGCGATGAATGGCAATGGTCTCTTTCCAGCTTTCGTGCTCGCTGGGGCTAACCAGCACGGCGGCAGGACGGCCATTCTTGGTGATAACGACCTCTTCGTCGGTGGACAGGACCTCGTCCACCAGACCGCTCAGCTTAGTCTTGACCTCGGATAGCGGGAGTGTTTTCATGCACGGGATCCTCGATATTCGGTTGACCATAATTCTGACCAATCTACGTCGGGCTGCGCCGAGTGTCAACGCTACTTGACCGATCTTCATTGGGTAGCGCGCGACCCGCCAGGTAATCCGTTCGATCTGCGACATTTGGCCGCATGTGCAAGGTAGCGGCCGCTCAGGCGAGCGCGTATAGGAGTTCCCGGATGCGATGGCCGCGCGCGTGCGCGCGCTGCTCGTAGCGCTCGACCGGCTCGCCTTGCTGCGGGCCTTGGACGGCTGGATCGACGAGCAGCGCTTCGGCACCCGGCGCGATTTTGCGCTGTATGCGCGCGGCGGCACCCTGGTTGCGCGCGCCGTTTACACTTTGCCGGGGCGAGCAGCGGCTCGACCTGCGCGCGGTCCCCGATTGCATCGCGCTCACGCCCGCTACGATTGAACGCTGCATCGTCATCGAAGGCGCTATCGGGCATTGGCGCGTGGTGGAGAACCACACTAGCTTCGAACGCGTCGCCCGCCTCTCAGTCGCCGAGGATGCCGTGCTGTGGGTGCCCGGTTTCGCTCCGAGCTGGTGGTTGGAGTGTGTCACGCATCTGCTCGCGCTCCGGCCCGCATCTGCTTTGATCGCCTGCGATCCCGATCCCGCCGGAATCGAGATCGCGCTACAGGCCGGCAGGCTTTGGGAAGAGGCGCGGCTCGCCTGGGAGCCCTGGTGTATGGACGTTCAAACTTTGACGGCGCTACCCAACACGAGGCCGCTCGAAAGTAGCGACCGCGAGCGCTTGCAGCGGCTCCGACAACGGTCCCTCCCGTCAGTCTTAGGAGAGCTCGCCGAGTGGATGCTTGCTCATAACCGCAAGGGCGAGCAGGAGGGCGTATTGTGAGAGTATTGGTGGCCTAGCGCGTAGATTTTTACGGCGAATAATTCCCAGATGGATCCGGCCGCGTTATGCGAGCGCGTATAGGAGCTCCCGGATGCGATGGCCGCGCGCTCCCTTGTACAATCTCCCTCCTCATCAAGGCGTTTCGAGCCCCTTGCCGACGTTCCCGCCACGATATAATACGGCGCCAAAGCCGCCCGCCTCAACTTCCTACGACCCGCCGCCTACCCAGGGGCAAGACCGTAACGAAGCCTGTGCTAAGTACTTGATGCGCCGTGTGCTACACTTTGCAAGTAGGCTGGCCGCCGCCTAACGGGACGACAGATCGGCCTTCTATATCATGTTCGGCGGCGCGGAAGCGGTGGGTGTCACGATTCGTGTTCGGAGATTGGGATGCCTCGCCAACACGGCAGATCGATTCAGTTGAGCTTGTTCGGTGATGACGATCAGGTTTCGCCTAAGACCTCGTCAACATTTTCGGATAACCTCAGCCTTCCGATCCATCGGTGGTTCCGCTACTCTGCGGGTTTCTCTGCCGTCTGGGTGTCCGAGACTATCAAGGCGGCCGTCAGTCCGCAATCCGGCCCGGTTCGCGTTTTCGATCCGTTTGCCGGCAGCGGTACGGTGCTAGTTGAAGCGAACGGCATCGGGGTCGAGTCCATAGGAATGGAGTCTCACCCTTTCGTTGCTCGAGTAGCCAAGGTAAAGACTCGCCAGGATGTCGAACCAGACGGTTATCTATTGTAGTGTCTCTTAAATGTCTATACAAATGATCGAGAGTGCGCTATTCTCTGCTGATACGCGGAGGACGGAGTGTGCACATGGCTCGATCGGTCTTGAAGTTGGAATTGAGCGACCAGCAACGACGCGAATTGTCTCGCCTGGTTCGCGCGCCGAGCTCGACTCAGCGGGAAGTACGCCGTGCGCGCATCGTGCTGCTGCGCGCCGAGGGGAAGACCCAAGAGGCCACGGCGCAGGACGTA
>JBOIDH010000226.1:0-4582 GCA_050740495.1 Gammaproteobacteria bacterium
CCAAACGTGGGGTTATTTACGGCATGCTTTGCGGCCCAAGCCCTGAAAAACTAAAGCTCAAGAATTTTTACACCCCACTTTTTAAGTTTTTCAGGGGGTCATTTGGGGTTGCTACTTCATGTTGGGCGTCAAGCAGCCAAATGCTACACTATCTGCATGTCGAGAGCGGATCGCCTCAAGGAAGAAATCGGTTGGCTCAAGGTTGCCTTTGGAATCGCTGTGGCACTTGATGCTTCGCTCGTCGCGTGGCTTGCACAGAACTATGCAACGGCGAGTCCTATCATAGTGGGAGCGGGCTTGATTGCTGTGCTGGTCATCGCCGCTATGATCGTACTCATCAACCGTCGGGCGTATAAACGCATTGAGGAACTGGAGAACGTGTAATGGAGTGGATAGTCGTTATCGCACTGGCCGCGCTTGTGGTGGCGCTCTGCTTGGTTGTGCGGGAAACATCTCAGCACGATCACGAGTAGCGCCCAACTAGGCACTCAAGCCGACGCCCGGGATCGCTCTGCGGCTCTTCCTAGCGCTACTGGCGGGCGTGGCTTAGTTTTAGCGTTATGCGTCTCTCAAAACGGAGGTACTGCAATGAAGGCACCGAGATTTGTCGCGATTTCCAGAGCGTGGCTTCGAAAGACGATTCGGAACAAGCGCGACGTCGACGTGGGCCTCGGGGGTCCGAAGTTAAAGCTTAGCTTCAAACAAGACGAACCCGTTGAGACACGAACTGGGATTGCCTGTAAGCAAACGGGCTTGCCGCGGAAAACCGGTCATGCCGCGCGTGTAAATGCATAACCATCTCGCACTCACTCCCAATCATGTCCACACCCCAAAAAGCTCCGCTTTGTCGACTGGTTTTTGATGTTGAAAGCTTTCGACCAGGAGTCCGATCGCGGCGCGGCGGTGCTTGTTGGCGGCTCTACTTCGGCGGGTATCTCCGAGCGCTTGTCGTGGACCCAAAGGTTGCTGACGATCTGTTTGGCGCGATGGGCCCCCTCGCAAGCTTCAGGCAGCGCATTGCGGTCGCGTATGCCTTTGGTTTTCTCTCTAAAGAAGACTATGACAATCTAAACTTGGTTCGCCGCATCCGAAATCACTTCGCGCATCATCCGCTCGAAGCATCATTTGACATGCCAGCCAGCGTAGCCCGGATGGAGCTTTGCGGAATCCGGGAGTTTCATGACCCCGCTTTCCCGGATTCGACTACGTTGCACCCGGTCTACTTGCCCTACCACGCCTAAGCCCGCCGGCGCGCCGCTTTTTGGCGCATCCGTGTCGCGCGAGGAGGTTGGCGGGGGGGCGGTTCGACAAGGCGCCCCGTCACGAACTTGTGGAGCACACTAGCCATCAGCGTTTGGTAAGGGATTCCTTCCTCGGCCGCTCTAGCTTGAATATCCTCAAGGTCGCGGGAAGAAATGCGAATGTTGATCCGCTTGTCTTTGGTGAGCGATGCCTCGGGTCGCCATGCAATTCGCGCTCGGCGGGCTTCAGGGTGCTCTCGGCTGGTACATGGTGAAAAGCGGCCTCGTCGACCGGCCCGATGTCAGCCAATATCGCCTGAGCGCCCATCTGGGCCTTGCGGCGTTGATCTATCAGAAAAGGAGCGAGATCGGAGTCAGAGCAAAAACTGCTCGATATGACACGAGTTATTACTTCGACCCCGAACTACACGCGTAGCGTCGCGCCCGGTGAGCTTTTGCGTTCGCTGGAGACAAAATCATTCATGGTGACGCAGCGCACGTAGTTTGACATATAGCGGTCATGTGTGGAGTACTTGGTAAAGAGAAGTGAAATATGATCTCCGCTTCAAGCCCAGGTCCGTAAAAGACCTGAAAAGGCTTTCAGCCGAAACTCGAACGAGGATTATCGAGGAGGTCGAGGAATGACTGAAGATTTGACCGGTGACGTCAAGCATCTGACGAATTTCACTCCGGAGTATCGTTTGCGGGTTGGGAACTATCGTGTTCTGTTCGAAATCCAGGGTAATACCATTGTTGTGTATGGCGTCCGGCATCGCCGGGAGGCGTATCGATGAGAGAGGCGACCAATGATTGAGCTTCACCCACAAGTTATAGAGAAGGACGGGAAAAAGGAGTTCGCGGTACTCCCTTATGACGAGTTTGTGAGAGTACAGGAGGAGCTTGAGGACTACGAAGATCTTCGGCAACTTCGTGAGGCGAAGGAGCAGGACAAGGAAGCCCTTGCTATTACTCTCGCTGAACTCAAGAAGGAATTGGGTGAGAAGTAGCCAGCCGATTTTGATTGTGGTCATGCGAAAAACTTCGCCAGATAAGGGCCCGGGGCGGCCCCGCGGTGCATCCTCGGCGCGCCCAGCAGGCAACCTTCCTGTGCCTGGCTTTCGCGCGTATACACCGGCCTTGGCCCGGCACCAAACCGGTCCGGCATCAAGCGAGCGGTAGGGGGATCCATCCGCTTCCTGTCCACTTCGCGTGCGGGGAGCGATCGATTCTGCTGGGGGGACGGGTCGTGGATAATGGCGTCCTTGAACGAGCGACAGTAGCATACGCGCTTATGGGACAAAATACACGGGTAGCCGCGAGTGCGTCGAGCGCGCCCTTTACACCCGACGCCGCGAGCGCCCGGCCCATTGCGCTCTGGCTACTCACATGCTGCGCCCTGATCGCCGTCATGGTGCTGCTCGGCGGCGTCACACGGCTCAGGCATGCCGGGCTCTCGATCGTCGAATGGCAGCCACTCACCGGCGTATTACCGCCGCTCACTGTGCCCGCGTGGGAGGATGCCTTCGCTCAATACCAACGCTATCCCGAATACCAAAAACTCAATCGGGGCATGACGCTCGGCGAGTTCAAATCAATTTTTTGGCTTGAATATCTCCACCGGCTCTGGGGGCGGCTCATCGGGATCGCGTTCCTCGTGCCGTGCCTTTATTTCACGCTCCGCCGCCGGATTGGACGCGCGCTCATTGCCAAGCTCGCCATGCTATTCGCGCTCGGCGGGCTGCAAGCCGGGCTAGGCTGGTATATGGTAAAAAGCGGCCTCGTGGACCGGCCCGATGTCAGCCAATATCGCCTGAGCGCCCATCTCGGTCTGGCGGCGTTGATCTACGGCTACATGCTCTGGGTGGCGCTGGGCCTCTTGCGCCCCCGGATTGCGGCCGAAGGAGCGTTACCTCGTTATTGCTTCGCCGTCCTCGGTCTGGTCTTCGTGACCCTGGTCTCGGGCGGCTTCGTCGCCGGACTCGACGCCGGATTCGCCTACAACACCTTTCCGCTCATGCAAGGCCAGTGGATCCCCGAAGGACTTTGGCGCATGCAGCCGTTCTATCGAAACCTCTTCGAGAACCTCATCACCGTGCAGTTTATGCACCGCATTCTGGCCCTCGCGAGCTTGCTCGCCATCGGTCTACTTTGGCTCGCGGCGCGCCGCTCGGCCCTCCCGGCGCGCGGGCGTTGGGCCTGCCACTGGCTCCTGGGCGCCGCCGCTTTGCAGATCACGCTCGGCATCTCGACCCTGATCCTCGCCGTGCCGCTACCCCTGGCCTTGGCCCATCAGGCGGGGGCGCTGCTGCTCATGACGGCGGCTATTTGGACGCTGAACGAAATGGGATAAATGGGGTCAGACACCATATAACGGAACCATATACCTCGTGAATGTACGCAACCCGCGGGATAGTTATATGGTGTCTGACCCCATTTATCCTCAGATCTCGATCTGCGTCCCCAGCTCGATCACCCGGTTCGTCGGGATTTTGAAGAAATCCATGGCGCTCGCCGCGTTGCGTGACATCGTGATGAAGAGCTTTTCCCGCCAGCGCGCCATGCCCGGCCTCATGGTGGGGATCATGGTCTCGCGGCTCAAGAAGAACGAGGTTTCGAGCTGATTGAACTCGAGGCCTAAGGGACGGCACCGCGCCAAGGCTTTGGGGATATCGGGGTCGTCCTGGAATCCGTAGCGGACAATAATGCGGAAGAAATTGTTCGCAAGCGGCAGAACCTCGAGGCGGCGATCCTCCGTGACCCAGGGAATGTCCTCCGTGATCACGGTCAAGAACACCACCCGTTCATGCAGGACCTTGTTGTGGGCTAAGTTATGCAGCAAAGCATGGGGAGCGCCTTCGCGATTGGCCGTGAGGAATACAGCAGTACCGGGTACGCGGTGCGGCGCGCCCTCGGCGAAACCGTATAGCACCGATTCGAGGGCGATGGCTTCCTCGCGCAGGCGGTCGGCGAGCACCGCCCGCCCCCGTTTCCAGGTGGCGAGCAGGGTGAATACTCCCGCCGCCACCACGATCGGGACCCACCCTCCTTGGAAGATCTTGAGCGAATTGGCGGCGAAAAACGCGAGATCGATGCTGATGAAGAACACGGCGCCGATGACCGTGGTCAGCCATCTCCATCCCCATAAACCCCGGATCACCACGAACGCCAGCACCGTATCGATGGCCATGGTGCCGGTGACCGCGATGCCATAGGCCGCCGCCAGATCGCTCGACGATTCGAAGCCGAGCACCAAGCCCACGGTCCCGATCAGCAATCCCCAGTTGATGGCCGGGAGATAAATCTGGCCCATCTCGCTCGCCGAGGTATGCACGACCCGTAAC
>JBOIDH010000227.1:0-4571 GCA_050740495.1 Gammaproteobacteria bacterium
GCCGTGGCTACACACCCGAGAGCCTGCAGTTGTTTGCCGAGCGCATAGGCGTGACCAAGAGCGACAGCTGGATCGACTACAGCACGCTCGAAGGCGCACTGCGCGACACGCTGGACCCGATTGCCCCACGCGCCATGGCCGTGCTCGACCCCGTTAAGCTCATCATCACCAACTGGGACGCGCTGCATGGCGCCGGAACGCTCGACGACTGCAGCGCCCCGGTGCACCCCGCCAAGCCCGAGCAGGGCCGCCGCAACTTCAAGTTTGGCAAGGAGCTTTGGATTGAGCGCACCGACTACGAAGAAGTGCCCCCCAAGGGCTACTTCAGGTTATTCCCGGGCAACAAGGTGCGGCTGAAATACGGTCACGTCATTGAATGCACGGGCGCCACCAAAGACGCCGCCAGCCACATCACCGAAGTGCAGGCCATGCTGATCCCCGACACCAAGAGCGGCACACCGGGCTCGGATGCCGTCAAGGTCAAGGGCGTGATTACCTGGGTGGGCGTGAATGATGCGGTGCAGGCTGAAGTGCGGCTTTACGACCGCCTCTTCAAGGAAGCCCACCCCGGCACGGGCGACAAGGATTTTCTAGAAGAGTTGAATGCGGACAGCCTGAAGGTTGTCACTGCCTATGTGGAACCTTCACTGACTAACGTGCCTCCCGGCCAGCGCTTTCAGTTTGAACGGCATGGGTACTTTGTCACAGACTTGATTGACCACAGCGCGGGTAAAACGGTGTTCAATCGGGTGACCGGGATGAAAGATAGTTGGGGGAAGTAGGCGCTGGAGCTGTGACGAAAAAGCTTAATGCCGACGGCCATCGATTTTCAGCGAGAATTCAAAGCGGGACCTCAGACCATATAGGTCCGCAACTGTACCTGAGAGCGAATAACTGATGAACGAGACGATCTCAGCCAACGCCGTTTCCGGCACCACCGCATTGGCACCGATGCCGGTTTCCGCGTCCAAAATAGTCGGGGATGGAATCCTAAAACGTGGGAACCGAGAGGTCATTACCGACTTCTATCTCGATAAAGATGTTTCATCCAATCCATCGGACTTCGCGTTCAAAGTGTTTGTTCGGCTGAATGCCAAAAGGGTGACGTTCAGAAAGGTCTCCTTCAAACACTGTATTTTCGACAGCTGCTATTTAAACAACTGCGTCTTCGATTCATGTGACTTCACTGGATGCAGATTTCTCGGCTCCAATTTTCATCAATCGGCGTTCGCGGGATGCAAGTTTGAGTACGCCACCTTCGAGCGGTGTCAAATAGACGACGACATACTGGTGAGCGAGGCCCCGAGAGAGGAGAATCTTAGGATGCGCTTTGCACGATCCTTGAGGATGAACTACCAGCAGATTGGCGATGCCAAAGCAGTAAACAAGGCAATATCGCTCGAACTCGAAGCGACCTCGATCTATTTATACAAATCTTGGAAGTCTCGCGAGACCTACTATAAGGACAAGTACCCCGGGCTGAAAGCCCTGCGTCAGTTCGTAAGGTGGTCCGAGTTCTGGATACTTGACTTCGTTTGGGGCAACGGTGAGAACATACTCAAGTTGCTCCGTACGATAGTCCTTAGCGTAATCGCAATCGCCCTCTACGACACCGGTGCAAACGGTAATGCATTAAACGTTGGGGACTATTGGAGTAGCCTGCAGCGCGCGCCTGGGATCTTTCTGGGAGTTACGTACCCACAGAGCTATCCGATGGCGATTCTTTCGGTCATCTCGGCGGCTAGGTTTGTCGGAATTGCACTATTGACTGCTTTGTTGGTCAAGAGGTTTGGGCGCAGATGAGCACCCACTTTTACGCCTTTGGGTCAATATGTAGAGGCGAGACCGACCCTGCATCTGATATCGATCTTCTCGCCTGCATATCCACACCCAGGCCTGAGATTGATCCGAAGAAATTCTCTATATACACCTACGAACGAATTGAGCAACTGTGGCGCGAGGGGAATCCATTTGCATGGCATTTGCATCTAGAGTCACGACTTATATTCTCTTCTGATGGTTCAAACTTCCTCGTTGGACTAGGTGTCCCGTCAACGTATGCGAGAGCGTCGGAGGACTGCATGAAGTTCCGTAAACTATTTTCGGAGTCCTACCACGCTTTGACACAGTCAAGTAACAGCGTGGTGTTCCATCTATCTTGCATGTTCCTTGCAACGCGAAATTTCGCCACTTGCTATTCCTTCGCCACGGGTCAGCCGATATTTTCGAGAAAATCTCCATTGCTTATAGATCGAAAGTTGCCGATCAGCGACGGAATCTTTGATGTGTTCGCGCGCGCTCGGATTTTGTCTACGCGAGGATATGGCCCCCTAATTTCGGAGTCAGAGGTTGGGGCCGCGAAGGATTCAGCCCCGATAATTCTCGATTGGATGCACAAACTGTCCCCGACCGGAGAACTAGCGTGAGTGAGTTCAATAACCGTATCGCAGCACAACGCGAAATTCTTCTAGGTGTCAACAGCCGTGGCTGGCAGGAGGAGCTATTCGGTCTTTCCAGTGGTGCCATTGACCGATGGATGAATGTCAATAGGCTTGGAGTCGATTCGGTCCTAGTCGAATTGATTCGACAGGCAGCGGAAAAGCTGTTTTTCCTCTCCAACAAGAGCCAAGAGCAAGTCACTGAGGACTATCGGCTTCTATCGGGGGAAGTGTCCGCGCTGACGGCCCAAATTATTCGGACGGCTGTCGAGTTACGTTAATCGGACACCACCCGTCGACCAAGCTGGGTGGATTTGGGGATTCGGGGATTCGGGGATTCGGGGGGATTCGGGGGGATTCGGGGGTATTCGGGGTCCTCAGATTTCCAATTATTCTTAAAGTGACACATTCAAGGCAACTCCTTCTACCCAATAGCGCGAGTGCCTTTACATACGGGATAGGTCGTGCATCCCCAGAATGCATTGCCAACGTTCTCACCACGCTTGGCTGTTCGTTTTTTCATCGCCGCGCCGCAAGCAGGGCACGGAGGTGTCGCATCACGCATTGGCGCTGATACGTTAGCGCTCCCGAACGGCTCACTTGCAGCACCACGCGCATTCCGTGCTTGCTTGATCATGCCGAACAACAACGCACCATCTACAAGCTTGATATTGCGTCCAGCGGCGAATTCAACGGCATCGTCGGTAAAGCGTCCGGATGTGACTACAAAGCTGCCCGCGGCACCCTTCGCCGCCATCACACCGTATAGCTCTCGAATAACCGTGACGCTGACCTTGTAAGCCTTCCACTGCTTGCATTGAACAAAGAACTTTTCATTGCCTTTGTTGAGCACCAAGTCAACGCCGCCATCGGCACCAGCGCCGCCGATTTCTGTCACCCGGTAACCCTGCAAGCGAAAAGCTTCACCGACAAGCAGCTCGAATTCCTGCCACGAGATGCTATCAAGCGAATCAGCGGCCTTGTTCTGCGTTACGTTGGTCACAAGGGACTGGCGATGCTGCCTCCGCAAAAATGAGCCCAGCGCACCGAAAAGACAAATGAAGGGAACCAAAAACTGCCCCACAAATGCAAAGCCCTTAACCACTGTGCCAACCATGATGCGCGGCACGTCGTTCGGATTCGCTACTTTGACCGATGCAGTGTCGGCCAGAGAGTGCAAGATCACATAGCTAATCAGTGCAAGCGCGACGCCCGCCCACCACGGCAGCATCGCCACCAGATCCATCCAGCCTTCGAGTGGGCTTGTTTTCCTTTTGCGAGCCATTTCTAACCTCCCCTTTTCATTTATCTTTGAATCAGCGCATGTTACTTCGTGAGACAAGGCGGGCTTACGACATGGGAGTAAGAAACCGCTATCTTTTGCATAGCTACTCGCGAATATTTCACGAGGGCCAGCGCCCGTTTTTACTTCTAAACTCCGGCTTCCACGTCCTCGCCATGCCCCACCCCGATTTCAGCCCCGCCGCCGACCGCAACAAGCAGCCCATCCTCGATGTGCTGTGCCAGGTGCTGCCCGAGCGTGGCAGCGCCTTGGAGATTGCCTCGGGCACCGGCCAGCATGTCGCCTGGTTTGCGGCCGGCCTGCCGCACTGGACCTGGCAGCCTACCGACGCACAGCCCGGCGCGCTGAACAGCATTGCAGCGCGGGTGGCGCAGCAGGGTCTGAGCAATGTGCGCACCCCCTTGCTGCTCGACGTCATGGCATTGCGCTGGTTGCCGGACGACGCGCAGGCTGGCACGCCGGTGTTTGACGCCATCTTCTGCGCCAACATGCTGCACATCGCGCCTTGGGCCACTTGCGCCGCCTTGATGCGCGGCAGCGCACGGCACCTGGCCAAAACTGGAAAAACTGGCGGCGCACTCATCACCTACGGCCCGTATCTGGAAGACGGTGTACCCACCTCGGCGGGCAACCTGGCCTTTGACCAAAGCCTGCGCGCGCAAGACCCCGCCTGGGGCATTCGCCGCCGGAAAAACGTGGAACTGGAGGCCGCCCGCGCCGGGCTGCAACTCTCAGCACGGCACGCCATGCCTGCCAACAACCTCTTGCTGGTGTGGACCCTGCTGCCCTGATCTTGCCGACGGATGGGGTTTCTTTTTGCTACGTAATGC
>JBOIDH010000228.1:0-4556 GCA_050740495.1 Gammaproteobacteria bacterium
GACTGGTGCCGGCCCTGGCACGCGCATTTACGCCTCGGATTGATCACCCGCGCCGGTTTATAGAGGACACCGGGTACTGCCGCTGCGAACCCGCGAAGGGGTAATCATCGACATGATCTTTGGTATGCTACCGTTCGAACAGGAGGCGATTGAGCGTGCGGTTCCCGTCAGGATTTGGGACACTGAGGTTCGTTGCTGCACGCCAGAGGATCTGATCCTCCTGAAGATCATTTCTGACCGCCCGCAATTCGTCCCTTCCGTTTGCGATCTCGCTCTGGCGCTCGCCGTCACATGCTGATGATTCGGACAGTGAAGGTTTGTACCGTCGCTCCGCGTAAGACCTCAAGGCGGATCTCTCGATCCTTGATTGCTCTTGCCACTTCGACCTCTCGTTCGAGATCTCGCGGGGTGCCGACCCAGCCGGATTGCACGCGCAAGATGACATCGCCGGCACGTAACCCACGCGCGGCGGCGTCGCTGCCGGCCTCAACCTCGCTGATGACGAGCCCTCCGGGTATGCCCTCGGTCCCGAAGGCCCGCGCATATTCCTGCTGCTGGGCCAGCGGCGAAGCGTAAACGGCGAGGCCGAGAGCGGCGATCATGCTGCCGGTGCCGGCCTCAGTGATCGCCGGACCCGGTTTGAGCGTCGCCAAACGATTGCGCGCCAGGTCGGCAAAGTCACCCTTCGGGAACCGGTCGAGGTAAGCCCGGTATTCGGCGGCATTGGCACTGCTTTTGATAGTGTCCCAGAAGAGCGCCTCGCGATCCGCGGACGGCGCCTCGCCGGACCCCGCAACCGCCAGCCCGCGGGCGACGAAATAGAAGGGCTCGGTCAGCGAGGAGTGATCCCACGTCCACTGCCGGTCGCTGGTTGCTTTCAACACCGAGTTGCGCACGCGGGTCAGCATCTCGCGCACCTCAATATCGGGCGCCGCAATATGCTCCAGCAAGGCCTCGGTAAAGGGGCTGTGCTGGCCTTCGCCGTCGAGCGCAACGTTTCCCGGCTGAGTGGCGAAGGCGATCAGCGTGCCGCCGATGACGTCTTTGACGATGGCCAGCCCGCGCCCGATGGCCGTCGAGCGCGCCGCGCCCATGGCGCGGGCCAGGTTCTGTGCCAGCGGGTTGTCGCGGCAGGCGTCGAGGAAGACCAAGTTGGTCCGCTGTTCGCGCTCCAAGATTGACATAACGACCGACAGCTCCACCGCCTGGAACGGCAGATCGGTCTCGTCGCTCAACTGGGCGTCGATCGGCACGATGTAGTTGGTTCCGTCGACCTGCAGTCCGTGGCCGGCGTAGTAGAACAGCGCTGCCTCGGCGCCCGCGAGTCGCCGCCTGAACTCACGCAGCTTCTGCGCGGTCGCGGTGCGGTCGAGGTCGATGCCGGTCAGGACCGTGAAGCCGAGCTTGCCGAGGGCTTCCGCCACGGCTGTGGCATCGTTCTTCGGATTAGCGAGCGGCGGCGCGTTCTGATAGGCCGAGTTGCCGATGACGAGGGCGATGCGCGTCTCGGCGCGCGCTACGCTCGCGGCCCCCGACAACAGTCCGATAAGAATGGCCGCCAACAGTCGCAAGGCCGGTCGCATCGAAAGTTAAGCCGCTCGACTATAGGATTCTTGATATTCAACGGCATATGGGTAGAATACGAGAAAGATTCTACTTTGGCGCCTACTGGGAAGAAAACTAGGAGAGTCCGCATAGGTTAGGATCATCTGCACGCGGATGGACCTTTCCTCTTGGCGATGCCGACTATTCCACCCCGTGGGCCCTGGGGGTTGCCCGCTGACGAGAGCGAGATCCGATATCCGCGAGGTGCAGAGCACATGAGTGATCGCTCGCCATACTCCGTCCCTACTACTTGACTAGCTCGATGTGCAGGACGTACGGGACTCCGGTCTCGGCGTCGGCCGCGGGGTCTGAAACGGCGATGTAGTAGAACGGGTATCGTTTCTTGATAGTTTGCTGTCCGGAAAGGTCCATCCCGGGGAGTTCATGCCAATAAGAGCGCGACTCGGCACGGTCTCTATCGTAGAACACGAGCTTTGGTTTGACCGGGGATGCGTCCAGTTGTTGGAGGATGGCGACTAGGGTGCCAGTCGCTTGGGCCTCCAGTTTAATCTTGAAGAAGTCTACGTCGCCCTTGGTCCCGATGCGCCCCGCCGCGTACTCACCGGGTACCACGTCGGTGGCCTTGAAGTGATCGTCGTTGGGTTCGGCTTCGACGCGGCTGACCCGAGACATATCGAAGCGTATAGGAGTCGCCACCGCCTGCGGGTCGGGAAGCTTGCCTGCTCCTTCGTATGCAATAACCAAACGATACGGGGTGTCCGAGAAGGCGTCGTCGCCCTCGTCCCATACGCCCACATAGGCCACTCCACTTTCGCCGTCTAGATCGATGTCGACCGTGAGATCGGTGCCAGGCTGCGGTTGCCCGACGTCCCGCACCCCCCCGCCGTAGAGAAGCTGCAGGTGCGGATTGATTGCCGTCGGCCCGGTCTGTTCGAAGCGGACCTGCAGTTTACCGCGGGCAGCACCCGTGTGCAGTGCGTAGTAGTCCCGATCGCCCTGCGGCGCGATCCGATCGGTTGTGACTTCGTGCGGATCAACGAGCGTCGCGTGATGGAAACTGCCGTTATAGCCGGCTGGGTGCGGATTATGCCAACCAAGCAGTTCGGCTTTGCCTTCTGCGACTGGCGGCGGCTCGACTGGCGGCGCTGTCTCGGCGACGGCCTTGGTTAACGCCGCGGCGAGGGTCGGTAAATTCTCTGCCTCATAGAACTTGCCGCCCGTCCTTTCGGTGACGCATTTCACGGTCTGGCGTTCTTGTTTATTGAGCGTGAAGCCGATGATGTCGACCTTGAGGTTGAGACCGGCGGCATTGACCTCCTGGGCCGCGGCGCATGGATCGCCGCCGCACTCCTCGATGCCGTCGGTCACCAGCACCACCCGGTTCGACTGGCCCTTCAGCGCGGCGAAGCTGCGGACGGCCTGGCGCAGCGACTCGGCGATTGGGGTCTCGCCCTTGCCGTCCAGCGCGGCGATGCGGCCGGCAAGGGTGCCGGCCGGTTCGGAGCCGATCGGCGCAACGAGCTCGACGTCCGTGCAATCCTTGCTGCGGCGATGACCGTAGAGCAGCAGACCGAGGCGCATGTCGGCCGGCATCTGCCCGAGCGCCTCCTGCATGGCCCGCTTGGCGACGGCCAGGCGCGTCTCGCCTGATGCGATCTTCTCTTTCATCGAGCCCGAGGCGTCGAAGATGAAGAGAAGGTTCGATTCGGCGTGCGCAGGCGCGCCAAACACGAGAACCACACCCGCGGCAAGAATTGCAACGATACGTTGCCTCATGATTCTAGCCCTCCTATCCAAGCTTCGGCCCTCGGTATGTGCGCTCAATCACTCCATACGTGGCGGCCGACAATCGATTCGCGCCGGTCCCGGCCGTTCGACTCGGCGGCGGAGAGAAAGAGTACCGCCCTCTATCGATACCCGCAAGCCGGTCCGTGTGAGGACCTGCTCTTATTCTACCGCTTTGCGCGCGCGCATTGAAGTCTTGCCTGCGCCTGCGAAGAAAAAGGGGACGGATTTATTTTTGAGACCTTCGGGGGCTTGCGGTGGACGATGTCCCGACACGGACTCGCCCCTTCGTATCGACGGGATCCAGGGCCTCCTCGGCGCGCCAAGTAGGGCCAAGAAAGCATCCTTTCCTGGATTCGCCGCCCCGTCCCTGGGACTCCGCCGCTTCGCGGTCCCTGGCCAGACTTTCCGCACGGAAGCTTGATCAACTTGACTCGGTAAGTCGGACGCGCCTTCCCGACCTACACCCTCCAATGCCTGACATGGAAATTCGGCATGCGCTTGGATTTCCTATTCATCATTTACACCTTCGCGTCGGTGATCAGGCTCGCGATGTCTCGCAATATACGCGGCGTTCTGGGTCCGCCGGGGAAAGCCAGATATTTGGGACGCCACGCGGGCTCGAGTTGTTCCGCGAAACGCCGGTAGCTTTCATGGTCACGAAAGTGCTCGCTTTGACGATAAATCATGCGGCCGATCCGCTGCCAAAGCGGGGCCAGCGCATGGCGTTCCAATCCCGCGATCGGCACCAACCCGAGATTGAACCAGCGATACCCTCGTGTTTGGCCGCCCAGCATGAGCTCCGTCACCATGAATTCCATGACGCCTTCAGGGGCATCGGGCTGGTAGCGAACGAGGTCCAGGGCTAATTCTTCTTTACGGGCGCTCACCCACAGGATCGCAAACGCTACGATACGCTTATCCTTGCGCACCACCGCGCAGGGGAAGTTGGCCACGTAAGCGGGATCGAAATAGCCCCTGGAAAAGCTCTTCTCCGAGGTCTTCGTGTGCGCCAGCCACTCCTCGGAGACGCGCTGCATTTCCGGGATCAACGCGGGCACCTTGGCCGAACTGACTATCTCGAAGCTGACGCCCTCTGCAAGCACGTGACCGTAAGCTTTGCGGAGCGCCGCTCTTTCGGCTCCCTGGAGCGAAAAGCGCTCTAACGGGATGCGGGCGTCATCCCCCAATTTGAGCACCGACAA
>JBOIDH010000229.1:0-4546 GCA_050740495.1 Gammaproteobacteria bacterium
GTGAGCTGCACGAGGTAACCCGAGACGAAGCGCGCGGCGAGACCCAAATGCCGCAGGATTTGCACCAGCAACCAAGCGGAATCACGGCAGGAACCGAGGCGTGTCCGCAGGGTCTCCTCGCAGCCCTGTATGCCAGGTTCCATGCGTATCGTGTAGCGGATGTCCCGCGCCAAGCGTTGATTCAGCTTGACCAGGAAATCATTGGTATCTTCTTCGGAGCGCTCGGCTCCGGATAGCCACTCTCTGAGCCTGGGTCCGTCCTCCTTGGTCTCGATATAGGGGACGAGATCCTTGCGGAGACCGGGATCGTAGCTGAAAGGATAGCGCTCGGCGTAGTCTTCATGAAAAAAATCGAAGGGGTTGATGACAGTCATCTCCGCCACCAGGTCCACTTCGATCGACAGCTCGCGCGTGGGATCCGGGAATACCAGGCGGGCGAGGTAGTTGCCGAAGGGATCCTGCTGCCAATTGATAAAGTGCTTTTCGGGCCGGACTCTGAGCGAGTAAGCGCTGATAGGCGTACGTGTATGCGGCGCGGGGCGCAGGCGG
This sequence comes from Gammaproteobacteria bacterium, assembly GCA_050740495.1. Classification (GTDB taxonomy): domain Bacteria; phylum Pseudomonadota; class Gammaproteobacteria; order JACCXJ01; family JACCXJ01; genus USCg-Taylor. The sequence goes on from JBOIDH010000229.1 coordinate 550, forward strand.
ACCACGTGCGGCGAGAGCCGGACCCGGCGGTCGTAGTGGTACTCCGTCTTGTGGTGCAATGCGACGCGAATGGCCATGACAAATCCTCTTCTTCCTGCGGGTGCGGGCCTCAAGCGGCCAGGTAGCGTGATTTTGGCGCGGGCGCCTCGGTCAGGAAATAGGTTACCCGGATGCGATCGTGGAGTTTGCCGAGCGCGACTTGCAGGTTATCGATGAACTCGTGCAAACCCTCGTGGGCGAGGTGCCGTACTATCGCCTCGGCGACCTGATGCTTCAACCGCACCACGTAGCGCCGCGGCACTTCATTGCGGGGAAGCGCATTCAGGCTCTGCTGCATTTCGCCCAGGCAATGATACACGGAGCGCGGGAATCCCGCATCCTGGAACAGGAAGCGCAGCACTTCCGCGCCGCTCACGCGCACGTGGACCTGGCGGCGGTACATCTGGTAGGCGGAGAGCGACTTGAGCACGCTCATCCACTGGATGTTCGCGAACGGCGCGAGGTCCCCCGTGTGTTTGGGCAGGAGGCTGGCGGAGCGCACGTCGATGATCCGGGTGGTCATGTCGGCGCGCTCGAGATTGCGTCCGGTGCGCACGAATTCATACGCCTCGTCATGGCTCATGGTGCCCGTGAGCAGCCCGGTGATGAGCTGGCAGCCATCGATGATCTGGGTGAGAAACGGAAAGCGCGAACGCCCCGCAATCGCCTGCTCATAGTGGTCGTTGGCGAAGCGATGCAGGTGATTGAGCTTCTCCCAGGCCTCCCGCGGTACCACGTCGCGCAGGGTGCGGAGGTTTTCGCGCGCCTGCCGCAGGGAGGAACAGATCGAGCTCGGGTTACGCGGATCCGCGAGCATGAACTCCAGTGCGTTCTGCTGGCTGGCGTCCCGGTAGTGCCGGGAAAAAAGCTCCTCGCCTCCCATGATGAAGATGAGCGGCTCCCAGCCGAAAGCCGTGCCCTTGGGCAGGTCCAGCAGCAGATGGGTATTGACGTTGATGTTCCGCGCCGTCCCCTCCGCGCGCTCCAAATACCGCCCCATCCAGTAAAGCCGTTCCGCCACCCGTGAGAGCATTTGCTAGACCTCGTCTGTAATCCAGGTGTCCTTGCTGCCGCCGCCCTGGGAGGAATTAACCACCAGCGATCCTTGGCGCAAGGCGACGCGCGTCAATCCGCCCATGGTCACATAGTTCTCGCTACCTGAAAGGATGAAGGGGCGCAAGTCGACGTGGCGCGGCGCCAGTCCCGTCTCGCATAGCGTCGGCACGGTGGACAGGAAGAGGGTCGGCTGGGCGATGTAGTTGCGAGGGTCGTGCTCGATCAAGCGCGCGAACTGGGCGCGCTGGGTGGGGGTGGCATGGGGACCCACGAGCATCCCGTAACCGCCCGAGGCATTGGCCGGTTTGACGACCAGTTGGTCGAGATTGGCGAGCACATGTTCGCGCTCTTGGGTGTTCATGCACAGGAACGTGGGTACGTTGGGCAGAATGGGCTCCTCGCCGAGGTAATAATCGATCATCTTGGGCACGAAGGCATACACGGCCTTGTCGTCGGCCACCCCCGCCCCGGGCGCATTGGCGAGCGCCACCCGGCCTGCCTTCCAGGCGCGCAGGAGCCCCGGCACGCCGATCTTGGATTCCGTGCCGAAGCCCAGGGGATCGAGATAGAGGTCGTCGATGCGCCGGTAGATCACATCGACCCGGGCGAATCCCTCGATGGTGCGCATGTAGACACAGTCGTCGTCGCCGACCACGAGATCGCCGCCCTCGACCAGCTCCGCGCCCATCTGTTGCGCGAGATAGGCGTGCTCGAAATAAGCCGAATTATAAATCCCCGGCGTGAGCACCGCGATCGCGGGGGAGTCCGCGGGGCGCGGGGAGAGCGAGGCCAGCATATCGAAGAGCTGCGAGGGGTAATCATCGACCGGACGGATGCTGTAGTGCTCGAAAAGCTCGGGAAACACGCGCTTGGTGACCAGGCGGTTTTCCAGCATGTACGACACGCCCGAAGGGATGCGCAGGTTATCCTCGAGGACGTAGACGGCGCCGTCGCGGTCGCGCACCAGATCGGTGCCGCAGATATGTGCCCAGACTCCATGCGGAGGATCGACGCCGACGCATTCGTGCCGAAAATTCACGGAATTCGCGAGCAGTTCCCGTGGAAACACGCCCGCCTTGACGATGCGTTGCCGGTGATAGACATCGTCGATGAAGAGGTTGAGCGCCTTGACGCGCTGCTTCAGCCCGGTCTCGATGCGCATCCATTCATGACTCGGGATGATGCGCGGGATGATGTCGAAGGGCCAGGCCCGATCGATGCTGCCGCCCTCCTCGGTATAGACCGTGAAGGTGATGCCCATGGTCATGATGGCGAGCTCCGCGGCGTTTTTTCGCTCATCGATCTCGCTTCTCGTGAGCGAGCCCAAATAGCGGCAGAGCGGTCCCGCCGGTGCTCGAGGCCGGCCCGGCGCCTCTACCAATTCATCGTAGCCGGCGCCGGTATCGTAGTGTTCCCAGTCGATAGCCATCGTTACTTGCTTGGATGCCGGAGCGGCCCCCACCAGCGCGTGATTCGCATCGCACGTATCCATGGAGATAGCCCCGGCAATTCATGTACCACCCTGGATGACGACCCGAGGACCAGTATAATACGGAAAGCGCATATGTTTGCTAGCACCTGGTTTTAAAAACGGTATGCGGATTGCTCGCCACAGTTGGCGGGCACTCGTGGCGGTCGTTCCGCGAGGTTTCCCGGGAGGGAACTTTACCAGGCAACGGCGCCCAGCCCGCGGGCATCTAAGATACGGCCCACCGTCATGCTCAAGGTATTGAAACAGCGCCGAGATCCGGATCGTGCCGCGCTCCGTGAAATCACTAAGATCGTGCGCGCCGCGGGCGGCCGCGCGGCGCGTACTCGCGGTCCTTTCGACCCACTTCGGTGTACACGCCGGCGCGGCCGGTTTGGTGCATGAGGCGCGTGCTCCGCACGAAATTGGGGCAGCGCGTTCGCAAAAGCCCCGAGCGGGCGAGCGTCTAGACCGGGTCCTTGGTCAAGGGCCGCGCGCGCGCCGAGCGATCGAGGAGATCGAGGAGGCGGCCGCGGCAGGCCCCGCGGTGCTGCTGTCGGGCGCCGGCGCCGCGGAAACGGCGGCCCGCGCCATCCATGCCATGAGCGCCAGAAGCCATGGCCCGTTTGTCCACCTCGATTGTACGGGCTGGACCGATTCCGAGCTAGAACACGAGCTCTTCGGGCACACGGCGGGCGGCGCCCGCCAGGGTTGCCCAGGCTGTTGTGAGCGGGCCCGTGGCGGCACCTTGTTTCTCGACGGGATCCATGCGCTTTCCTGGTCCGCGCAGACGAAGCTCTTGCTGCTGATCGAACACCGCGAGTTTGTGCCGCTGGGTGCGAGCGCGCCCATGCCGGCGGACTTGCGCGTGATTGCGGGGACGCGGGCTAGGCTCGAAGCCGCGGTGACCCGTGGAGCATTCCGGGCCGATCTCTATTTTCGCCTGCGGGCGCTGACAGTATCGCTGCCGCCACTGCAGGCAACCGCCCCTCGGGACGCAGCCAAGCCATGAACTGCGCCTCTAACGCCAACTCACGGTCACAATTGAAAACCGGCCCGGGCGTCTGCCGCATCCCCGCGCTGTGCCTCATCAAGGACCACGATGTCGGGCCGAAGTTGCTCAATCACGGCGAGCGGAGTGCATGTTGAAATACATAGGATTCCGAGCACCGCCGGAACGGGAGATCGCGAGCGCAGCAGATTTTTTCACAACCTCTGACCTCCTTGCCGTTCACAAGACCAACCGGGCAATGAATAGCGGTCACCTTTCCTGTAGGTCATCCAGAAACTCCGATGCCGGATCGACGCTGGTTACGAGCAAGTGATCCCTCGCGCGCGTGCAGGCGACGTACAGCAAATGGCGTTCGGTGTTGTAAACCTCTTCCAGATCGCTGTCATCGGCCACGGTCTCGATGCGCGATTGCAGGGGAGTGA
>JBOIDH010000230.1:0-4503 GCA_050740495.1 Gammaproteobacteria bacterium
GGCCACGAGTTTTCGGGTTCGAGATTTCAAGGCAAGGTAAGGGCGCCACGGTTATGCGCATCATCGGCCTCCCTCGAGGTTGTCGGTGTTGTTGCGCCGAACCGCGTGCCGCGGAGCGCATAGGAAACATAAACCTTTTTTGTCCCTCCGCCTCATATCATCTCGTTTCCCTCGCAAAGATTGATGAGATCCGCGAGCGCCAACACCTGCGCCCGGCGTCCGCCGCCTTCGCGTAGCACTTTCAGTATCCCGTCGTTCTTTAGCTTGCCGAGTAGGGTCATGATCATCGGGTTGCTCGGCATCCCCGCTCTCCCGTGAAGCACGCTGCTGCGCAGGATGGGCTTCTCGAAAAGCGCGTCGAGCAGCGGCACCGCGAATTGCGAATGGGTGAGGTCGAGGACACGGCGTTTCAGTCTTTCGTAGAGGTCCATGATCGCCCGCGCCTTGGCGGCATTGAGCTTGGCCTGCTCGATGAGTGCTGTCAGAAAGAAAGCGATCCAGCGGTTCCAGGCTTCACTGTTCTGGCCAAGCGCGCGCAGATGATCGACGTAAGCGTCGCGGTTCACATCTAAGTAGGCGGAGAGATAAAACATCGGCTGCGAGAGAATTTTTTTCTCATATAGAAAGAGTGGGATCAGGATACGGCCGAGTCGGCCGTTGCCATCGACGAACGGATGGATGATCTCGAACTGCGCGTGAACAACCGCGAGCTGGACGAGAGGGTCGGGTCTCTCCATGTGATAGTACCTCTCCCAGTTGTCGAGGAGTTCCGGCACCAGCACGGGGTCCGGTGGGATGAACTCGGCCTGCTCCATCGTCGATTGCGGCGCGCCGATCCAGTTCTGCACGGTTCGGAATCGTCCCCTGCCTTTGTCACGACCGCGGACGCTGTCCAGCAGCAGTTCGTGAAGCCTGAGCAGTAGGTTCAGGTTGAAGGGTCGCGTCTTGAGTTCCTCTTCGGCAGCGCGCAGGACCACGCGATAGTTGATGATTTCCTGAATATCGAACAAGCGTGACTCAAGAATGGGTTCCTCGCCGGCTTCGAATTTGAGAACTTCGCCAAGGGTGGCCTGAGTGCCCTCGATCTTAGAGGAGAGCACGGCTTCCTGAGTAGTGAGCGGGGAGAGCATGACTTCCGGGTTCGGGACCCCGTAGAGCGCCCCGTCGTAATGGGCCAGCGCCCGGTTCGCCTGCCCGATAAGCGGGATGAGGGGCTCCCACGCTATCTCTTTGAGTGGAAGCCTTTGAGCAAGAAAGGGTTTTTCCATTGTGTAAAACGGGCTTACCGATTCGGTGTTTGTGTAAAGTATATTACATTTTAGTTTACACAACGATGGTGAAGCTATTTGGCTTTACTCAACAGGGCACACCAAGTTCCTCCGGTCGGTTATCCTGCGACAGTGCCCGATATTGAGCGCCGCATGAATAGCTTTGGATCCGTTTCCTATGTGCGGGCCGATGGACGATCATCCATCCCAACGGGCCTATTGGCGGGTGAAAAAGTAAAAACCAAACGTACGGTGGTAGAAAACCTGCGCTTCGCCGGGGCGCTGGCGGGTCTATCACCGCGAATTGCGCGCCAGCGGGGATGCCTTGCTGAAAAAAGCGAGAAGGAAATGATCCTTAAGGGACCAGGAGCCCGAAGAACGACCCTTGCGCAACGGACAGATCCAGCGCATCGACGGCTAGCAAACACCCATAGGACTTGCTTAGACTGCGGGTCTCGATGGCAAGGGCATTCGGCATCGTCTATGGTGGTCGTGCAAAAAAACTAAGGGACCCGAAGGTCCCCTAGCGATTGACGTCGTTGCCGATCCTCTATCGATTGTAAATGTACATCGTCACTTCAAAACCGAAACGAAGGTCGACGAAATCAGGTGTTTCCCAGGTCATTTGTCCTCCTATTTATTTGGTTAATGAATAATGCCATCAGGGATGAATTAGGCTGGATTATTTTTACTCATGCTTTATGCCAACGTTATGCACTCGGCTTTAGCCGCTACAGATATCCAATAATTCAATTATATACGAGTTCACCCCGCGCCGATCAAGCCCGCCGACAGAGCGCACGACCAGAGTGCTTGGTTCAAATCAACCAGGGCCGTGGTTAATATCAACCTAACCGTGGGATGTCACGCATGCTACGATCGCTTCGCGGAACATTGCTGACGTACGAGCTGGCCTTGCTGCTGTTGGTCGTGGTCACCGGCGCGTTGGGCGGGCTGTCGGTGTATTTTTGGCGCGAGGCGTCTACGGAATCCTTGCGCCTGAGCCGCTTGACCCACATCATGCATCATGTCCGGAGCGATTTGTTTCGGCAGATCCGCGAAGTGACCCGCGCGCGGCTCATGGAGGAAGCCGCGGCCCTCGCCTTGTACTCACGTTACTCGCGGCGCATCGACGATAAATTCGATGCCTTGCGCCAGCGAAGCGCCTCGCGCGCTGAAGCGCTGGCCATCCAGGGGATGCAACGCGCCTACCGGGTGATCCAACAGGATATGAATAACATCTTCGGTGATCCGTATGCCGCGAGCCAGTTGGGGCGTCTGCGGATCCTCGAATCGGACCATGAACAACGGCTCGTCGGCGGCTTTGAAACCGCTTTCCGTGCCTTTGATAAGCTATTAACCGGCGAACGTGCGGTCTTGGATCGCCGCGTCGGCGAGTGGGTGCGGCTGGCGCCGGTGCTGATACCGCTTCCCATCCTGCTGGCCGCGGTCCTGGTCTTGTTATCGCGCTTGAGCCTGCAACAGCGATTCGTCACGCCGATGGCGCGCCTTATCGAAGGGTCGCGGCTGTTGAGCGCTGGCGCTCTCGATCACAAGCTTTCGGCGGCCGGGGTGGAGGAGGTGCAACAACTTGCGCTGGCGATCAACCACATGGCGGCGGAACTGGCCACGAGCCGGGATGCGCTCGTCGAGCGAGAGCGCCAAGCGGCATTGGGTGCGCTTGTGCCCGTGATCGCGCACAATATTAGAAACCCGCTCGCAAGTATCCGCGCGAGTGCGCAGTTACTCGATTGCGTTGAAATGCGCGAGGAAATCCAGGAGGTTAAACAGGCGGTCATAGAGACGGTCGATCGTCTCGGCCGCTGGGTCACCGCGCTCGTGTCGTATCTGCATCCGCATAAGCTCAACCGGACCCGCGCGCGTCCGAGCCGCATGCTCGCGACGGCGCTGGGCCTATTGGCGCCCAGGATCGCGGACAAGGGATTGCGGCTCGATGAGCGCTCCGGCGCCGATGAGCTCGAGGTGTGGGCCGATGCCGATCTCATGGAACAGGCGTTATTCGGTCTCTTGTCCAACGCCGTCGATGCCTCACCCGTGGGAGGCCGCTTGACGGTCGCGACGCACGGCGAGAGAGACTGCCTTGTCTTGAGCATCGATGACGAAGGACCGGGCATGCCCTTCGACCCGGAGGCGGACGGTTTGACGCCTGGACCCTCGACCAAGCGCTATGGAACCGGGCTCGGGATCCCCTTTGCCTTTAAGGTCTGCAATGCCCACGGGTGGAAGCTTGCCTTCAGCACCAATCCGGCGGGCGGGACCCGGGTCACGATCGAAGCGCCTTTGGGCGGGAATGGTTCAATCGTCGTATGAGCGAGCGGCTGAGCCAAACGCGGGAACCCGATGCGCCGCCGGCGCCGGTGCGGGTACTGATCGTGGATGACGAAACCTTGTTCGCTCGGGCGGTCGAGAAACGCTTAGCCAAGGAGGGCTATGCGCCGGTGGTTGCCGGGACCCTCGGGAAGGCGCGGCACCTGTTGCAAACCGCGGATCCGCAGATCGTCTTGCTCGATGTACGCCTTCCGGACGGATCGGGTCTCGAATTCTTGAGCGAGTTGCGCCAGCACAAGGCGCCGGAGTTGCCGGTGGTGGTCTTGTCCGCCTACGGGGAGATCGAGGACGCGGTGGCCGCGATGAAGTTGAGGGCCTCGGACTATCTCAAGAAACCCATCGATCTGGATGAACTGCTGATCACCTTGGAAAAGGTCTTGGGGGACTCTCTACTCGCCCGCGCCCTGGAGTATTCACGCGCCCGGGAACACCATGCCCGCGAGGAGGTATGTTTACTGGGACAACATCCGGCGATTGTGAAGATCCGCGGGCAGGCTGAGCGGCTGGGGGCGCTGTGCGCCACGGAAGCGGCGATCCCGCCGACAATCCTGATTCTAGGAGAGACCGGCACCGGCAAGGATCTGGTAGCGCGCCTGCTGCATAGCACCAGCGCAAGGCGCGAGCGGCCATTCGTACACGTCGATTGCGCCGCCTTGCCGAAGGATCTCATCGAAGCGGAGCTTTTCGGGCATGAAAAAGGAGCGTTCACGACCGCCCTTACCGCTAGGACCGGGCTCATCGAGGCGGCCGAAGACGGGGTCGTGTTCCTGGATGAGATCGCCGAGCTTCCCATCGGTCTGCAATCCAAATTGCTCGCCGTGCTGGAACGGCGCAGCACCCGGCGGATCGGCAGTACGCGCGAGCGGACCGTCTCGGCATGGTTTAT
>JBOIDH010000231.1:0-4476 GCA_050740495.1 Gammaproteobacteria bacterium
CGGTTATATTCTCGGTGCTCGGAGATCTATTTGAAAGCTTGGTGAAACGGCAAGCGGGGGTAAAAGATAGCGGTAGCCTGTTGCCCGGGCACGGCGGGATCCTTGACCGCATCGATAGTTTGATGGCTGCGGCGCCGGTATTCGCCCTCGGCAGTGCCGCCGGGTTGCCATTGTGATTGGTCTGACGATCTTGGGGTCGACGGGCACCATCGGCGTTAACACGCTCGATGTCGTGGCCCGCCATCGCGAGCGTTTCCGGATTATCGCGCTGACCGCCCATCGCGATCTCGAGCGGCTCGCGAGCCAATGCGAGGCCTGGCATCCGCCCTATGCCGTGATGGTGGATGAAACCAAGGCATTGGAACTTGAGCGCCGCTTGGCCACGAGCGCGCCCGGCGTTCGCGTGCTTTCCGGATGTGCCGGCTTGGAAGCGGTCGCGAGCGCCCCAGAGACGGATTATGTGATGGCTGGGATCGTCGGCGCCGCGGGGCTGCTGCCTACGCTCGCCGCGGCGCGCGCGGGGAAACGCGTTCTCTTGGCGAACAAGGAAGCGCTGGTGATGTCGGGGCGCATATTCATGGATGCGGTCAAGAATAGCGGCGCCGAGCTGCTACCCATCGATAGCGAACATAACGCCATCTTTCAATGTCTGCCCCCCTCCTTTCGCGCGGGACTGGAACGGGTGGGCGTCCGGCGTATACTGCTTACCGGATCGGGGGGCCCGTTTCGCAAGACGCCGCTCGCCGACCTCCGCGCCGTGACTCCCGATCAGGCCTGCGCCCATCCCAACTGGGTCATGGGACGCAAAATATCCGTCGACTCCGCAACCCTGATGAATAAGGGGCTCGAGTTCATCGAAGCGTGCTGGTTATTCGCAACCACGCCGCCACACGTCGAGGTCGTGCTGCACCCGCAGAGCGTGATTCACTCCCTTGTGGAGTTTATCGACGGCTCGGTGCTGGCGCAGTTGGGTAATCCGGATATGCGGACGCCGATTGCCCACGCCCTGGCCTGGCCGGACCGCATCCCCTCGGGGGTCGCGCCGCTCAATCTTCTGGAAGTGGGGCGGCTGGACTTTGAACCTCCGGATCTCGATCGTTTCCCGTGTCTGCGCTTGGCGCGTCAGGCGATGGAAGCAGGGGGCACGGCGACCGCGGTGTTAAATGCGGGCAACGAGGTCGCGGTCGATTCGTTTCTCAATGGCGGCTTGCGATTCAGCGATATCCCCGCCGTGGTTGCCGACACCTTAGCGGGCGTCCCGAGCGCGGGAGCCGACTCGCTCGAGGCGATCTTGGCCGCGGACGCCGCCGCCAGAGCGCATGCCGGGCGGGCCGTTGCTGCGAGGCGTCAATGATTGATTTTATATTTTCAATTCTGGCCTTCATCGCGGCCATCGGGGTTCTGGTAGTGGTCCACGAGTTCGGTCACTTCTGTGTCGCGCGCGGCGTCGGCATCAAGGTGCTGCGCTTCTCGGTGGGATTTGGAAAACCCATCTGGGGGCGCAGGATCGGCCGTGATCAAACGGAGTTCGTCATCGCTGCGATCCCCTTGGGGGGCTACGTCAAGATGCTCGATGACCGGGAAGGGCCGGTGCCACTCGCGGATCGCGCGCGCGAATTCAACCGCCAACCGCTGGCGGCCAGAACCGCGGTGGTGATGGCCGGACCGCTCTTTAATTTCTTGTTCGCGATCCTCGCCTATTGCGCCATGTATGTGATCGGGATCTCTGGTCTCAAGCCGCAGATCGGCGAGGTGGTCCCGGATTCCCTCGCGGCCAAGGCGGGTCTCCGCCCAGGAGTCGAAATCGTTTCCGTGGACGAGGAGCCGACCCCCACCTGGGATGCGGTGATCAACGAGACGATTCCCAGGATCGTCGACGGCGACACGGTAAACCTCTGGGTACGCGATGAGGACGGCCGCACCCGTAAGGTCGCGATAGACCTCGGCCGGGTGCATATCGATGATCTCGCGCGCGGAAGCCTGTTGCAGCGTCTCGGCATCCAGCCCTATCGGCCCCACCTCGAGGCCGTGATCGGGGAGGTGCTTGCGGGCGGGGCGGCGGAGCGGAGCGGGCTGCGGGCGGGCGATCGGATCCTGCGGGCCGACGGGCGCCCGATGCAGTCTTGGGAGCAATGGGTCGACTATGTCCAGGGGCGGCCGGAGCAGACGATTCGGCTCCGGGTCGAGCGCGGTGAGACGCCTCTCGGCCTTGAGGTGCGGCCGGAACGGGCGGAAGTCGAAGGCAGAGCAATCGGGCGCATCGGTGCGGGTGTAGCCGCGCCGAAAGATCTCGATCCGGCGCTGGTCGCCACCCAGCGCTATTCGCTCTGGGATGCCTTTGGCCACGCCGTGTCGAAGACGCTGGAAATGTCCGCCATCACCTTGAAGCTCTTCCTTAAGATGGTACTCGGCGAAGCCTCCGTTCGGAATCTCAGCGGGCCGATCAGCATCGCGCAGTATGCCGGGCAGTCCGCCGGTATCGGAATGGCGGCCTTTTTATCGTTTCTAGCGATCGTAAGCGTGAGTCTCGGGGTGCTCAACTTGCTTCCGGTCCCGCTACTGGATGGAGGCCATTTATTGTATTACCTTATAGAGTTGGTGCAGCGCAAGCCGGTCTCGGCGGAGACGCAACGCTTCGCACAGCAGATTGGGATGGTTCTGCTCGGGAGCCTGATGGCCATTGCGATATACAACGACGTCGCGCGCATCCTTGGTTAGAATAAAAAATAAACAATATGACGGTGGCCGGTCGAACTCTACTGCGGTGGCTCTTGGCGTTGCTCGTAACTGCCCAGACGGCTCTCCCGGCGCTAGCCGGGGAACGGTTTATCATCAAGGACATCCGTATCGAGGGCTTGCGGCGGATCGCGCCCGGTACGGTTTTCAACTACCTTCCAGTCAAGGTCGGGGACGAGTTCGACGAAAACCGTTCGGGGGAAGCGATTCGCGCGCTGTTCAAGACGGGATTCTTCAAGGATATCCGGATAGAGCGCGCGGGCGACACGCTGGTCGTGGTGGTCAGCGAGCGCGAGACCATCTCGAAGATCGGCATCTCCGGCAATAGCGACATCAAGACCGAGGATCTCTTCAATGCCCTGAAGCAGATCGGATTCGCCGAGGGAGAGGTCTTCGACCGTTCGCTCTTGGACAAGGTGGAACAAGAGCTTAGACGGCAGTATTTCGGGCAAGGCAAGTATGCGGTTCGGATCGAATCGAACGTAAAATCGATGGGAAGCAACAGCGTCGCGGTGACGATACACATTGCCGAGGGACGCGCCGCGCGTATTAAGCAAATCAATGTCGTCGGTAACAAGGCGTACGACGACGATGAGCTGCTGAAAAGCTTTAAACTAACGACGCCCACCCTGATTTCGTTTTTCACCAAATCGGATCAGTACTCGAAGCAAAAGCTCGCGGCCGATCTCGAAGCCCTGCGTTCGCACTACCTCGATAGCGGGTATGTCAATTTCAATATCGATTCGACCCAGGTTTCCATAACGCCCGATAAGAGCGATGTGTATGTCACGATTAACGTGAGCGAAGGGGAACGCTACGAAATTTCAGATGTAAGGCTCGCGGGCGATCTCATCGTCCCCGCGGATGATCTTTTTCCCTTGGTGACGACTGGGCGCGGCGAGATATTTTCGAGAAAAGAGGTCACCCAGACGGGCACCAACATTAGCGAGCGGCTCGGCGATGAAGGCTACGCTTTCGCCAACGTGAATCCGGTGCCCCAGATCGATGAAAAATCCAAGACCGTCTCCTTGACCTATTTCGTGGACCCGGGCAAACGCGTGTACGTGCGCAGGATCAACTTTTCGGGTAATGCCAAGACCCGCGACGAGGTGTTGCGGCGGGAGATGCGCCAGATGGAGGGCGCGTGGTTCTCGACCGGCAAGGTGAACCGCTCCAAGACCCGGTTGCAAAAGCTCGGTTATTTCGAGGAGGTCAACGTCGAAACGCCGGCCGTTCCCGACACCCCCGATCAGGTGGATGTCAATTATTCTGTGGTGGAACGGGCGTCGGGAAATCTACTGCTGGGCTTGGGGTTTTCGCAAACACAAGGGTTGATCTTCAATACCAGCGTGATTCAAGACAACTTTCTCGGCAGCGGGAAACGGGTGAACTTTGCCTTCAACAATAGCGACGTGAACAGAGTATTTGCCTTGGGCTACACCGATCCCTATTTTACCATGGATGGCATCAGCCAAGGCTTCGATGTCTCCTACCGGGAGACCGACGCCGGGAATGCGAACATTACCCGGTTTGATTCCAAGGTCGTGAGCGGCGGGGTGAACTTCGGCATTCCGGTGTCGGAGTTTAATTATCTCAATCTCGGTTTCCAGTATGAGAATACGAAGATCAACCGAGAGGGCTTCACCGCCGACGAGGTGAGAGAGTTTATTGAGCGGGAGGGCGACCAATTCGATGTGTTGCGGATAAGCTCCGGCTTTGCCTACGACACGCGCAATAAAG
>JBOIDH010000232.1:0-4453 GCA_050740495.1 Gammaproteobacteria bacterium
GTGCCGGTGACCGCGATGCCATAGGCCGCCGCCAGATCGCTCGACGATTCGAAGCCGAGCACCAAGCCCACGGTCCCGATCAGCAATCCCCAGTTGATGGCCGGGAGATAAATCTGGCCCATCTCGGCTGCCGAGGTATGCACGACCCGTAAGCGCGGGCAATAGCCGAGCTGCATCGCCTGGCGCGTGATCGAAAACGCTCCCGAGATGACGGCTTGAGAAGCGATCACGGTGGCGGCCGTCGCCAAGGTCACCATGGGGTAGAGCGCCCAAGAAGGCACCAAGAGATAAAACGGGTTTTGGGCGGCGCCGGGATCGCGCAGGAGCAACGCGCCTTGACCGAAGTAGTTGATGAGGAGGGCGGGCAGCACAAACCCGAACCAAGCAAGACGAATGGGCCGCTTGCCGAAATGCCCGAGATCGGCATACAAAGCCTCGCCCCCGGTGATGGCCAGCACCACGGCGCCCAACGAAAAAAATGCAGCGCGCGGGTGGTCGGCAAAAAATTGGATGCCGTAGACGGGATTGAGCGCCCGAAGCACCCGGGGCTCGTTGCTGATCGCCATCGCCCCAAGCGCCGCGAGGCTCAAAAACCAAACGCACATGATGGGGCTGAAGGCCGCCGCCACGCGCGCCGTGCCCCGGCGTTGAAACAGAAAGAGGGTGCAGAGCACGGCCAGGGTGATCGGGATCACGTAGGGTGCGAGCGCCGGGGTTCCGACCTTGAGGCCCTCCACGGCGCTCAACACCGAGATGGCCGGCGTGATGATACCGTCGCCGTAAAACAGCGCCGCGCCGAAGAGCCCAAGCAACATCAGTGACCAGACCGGCCGCGATTCGCGCGACACCGTGCGCCGGACCAGGGCCATCAGCGCCATAATCCCCCCCTCGCCGTTATTGTCGGCCTGCAGGATAAGCACCACGTATTTGAGCGAGACCACGATCAGCAAGGCCCAGACGATGAGAGACAAGATCCCGAGTACGTTGCCGTGCGTGACCGCGATCCCGTGCGGGCCATGAAACACCTCTCGGATCGTATATAAGGGACTGGTGCCGATATCGCCGTAGACCACGCCGATGGCGCCCACGGTAAGGCTTGTGACGGTGTTACGCGACGGCTGCATCGGCGAGATGCCTGGCAGTTTCATCAAGACAGGTATTTTCATATCGTGGTGTTACGCGACGGCTGCATCGTCGAGGGGATCGATGCCGAGGGCTAGAGTAGAGGCAGCGCGCCCGATAAAATGCGCGCGAGCGTCGCCACCAGAAAGGTATGCTCACAGGCTAAGACCCGCTCGGCAAGCGTCTTGACCGTATCCCCGGGCTCGACCGGCATCCGGCACTGCGCGAGGATCCTGCCGCGGTCGTATTCGGCATCCACCAGATGGATGCTCACCCCGGTCTCTGCCTCACCGGCCGCCAAGACCGCCGCGTGCACGCGATTCCCGTACATACCTTGTCCGCCGAAGCGGGGCAATAAGGCGGGATGGATGTTGATCACCCGCCCGCGATAGTACCCGAGCACCCGGGGACCGAGCCGCTTCATGTACCCGGTCAATATGACTAGGCCGGCCTCATGGCGAGTCAGTGCCGTTAAGATCTCCGCATCGAGCACCGCCGGATCGGGGTGAGTCCGCAGGCTCAGGTGGTAGGCTGGGATGCGCTCGCGGCGCGCCCGGTCCAAGGCTTCCGCATGCCCGTTGTTGCTGATCACCACGCGCGGCTCCGCCACTAGGCGTCCGCTGTTGCAGGCATCGATGACTGCCTGCATGTTGCTCCCGCGATGGGATGCGAGCAACCCGAGCTGATTCAAGGGGGGTAGGCTCCCTGAACGGGGCACGCGCCGATCGATCATCGCCGGCGTTCGATCTGCTCTAAAATCTCCTCGTAGCTCCGATCCACGATGCCGCCAAAGAGCGGATCCTCGCTCGCCGCGGCGGCCGCCGTCAGTTCTGTCCAATCTTGATCGCTCAGCACCGAGATTAACCTTGGAAATATGTCGCTCTCCTCGCGCGCGGAATGTGCGCGCATGAACGCGACGTATTCGTGTCCCAGCGTGCTGAGCTTATCCACGGAGGTGATCCCTCCACCGACCACGCCCCGCACCAGATCGGAGAAGACCTTCCCCATGTGCCGCAAGCGCTCATGCTCCGCGATGAGCTCAACGACCAGATCGTGACTGCCCGGATCGAGTTGCGCGAGCCGGGTAAAGATCCGGTCTTCCAAAGGATGATGGGCTACATCCGGATAGACGGCCATGTAGTCCATGACGTCCGTCATCAAACGAAAGTTACCGTTCTCCCCGCGTTCAACAGTCTCGATCTCCGCATCGAGCAAGGCTAAGAGCTTGAAAAAATTGGCATGCTCGCCTTGCAGCCGCCGTATCAACTCAGACATCCCGCCCCTCCTCGGCCACTCTAGACGTGAGTTACATTCTTTAACTTTGGCTCGCACCTATAGCTTCACGGTGTACGTCCTCTGTACATAGTCATCCACCAACTGCTGGAATTCCTCGGCGATCCTCTCCCCGCGCAGGGTCAAGGCCTTCTGCCCATCGATGAAGACCGGCGCCGCGGGGGCCTCACCGGTACCGGGAAGGCTGATCCCGATGTTGGCGTGCTTGCTCTCCCCGGGCCCGTTGACCACGCAGCCCATGACCGCCAAGCTCATGTCTTCCACCCCCGAGTACTTTTCGCGCCAGACGGGCATTTGAGCGCGGACATAGGACTGGATCTTCTCCGCTAGTTCTTGAAAAACGGTGCTCGTCGTGCGCCCGCAGCCGGGACAGGCGGTCACCAGGGGCGTGAACGAACGCAAGCCCATGGTTTGCAGGATCTCTTGCGCCACGACCACTTCGGTGCTCCGCTCACCCCCCGGTTCGGGCGTGAGCGAGACTCGAATCGTATCGCCCACACCTTGCTGAAGTAACATCGCCAAGGCCGCGGTCGAGGCCACGATCCCCTTCGAGCCCATCCCCGCCTCCGTCAGGCCCAGATGCAAGGCGTAATCGCAGCGCCGAGCGAGCTCCGTGTACACGGCGATCAAATCCTGTACACCGCTGACCTTACAGGAGAGCACGATATGATCCCGGCCGAGCCCAAGCGCTTCGGCGCGCCGGGCGCTGTCAAGGGCGGAGACGATCAAAGCCTCCCGGGTGACTTCTTGTGCATCCCGCGGCCGCGCCAGCCCGGCGTTTTCGTCCATGAGGCGGGTGAGCAAGGCTCCGTCCAAGCTGCCCCAATTCACACCGATCCGGACGGGCTTTCCGTACCGGAGCGCAGCCTCGATCATGACGCTGAACTGTGGATCGCGCTTGGGCCCGAAGCCGACGTTACCCGGATTGATTCGGTACTTCGCCAAGGCCTGGGCGCAATCAGGATACTTCGTTAACAAGAGGTGGCCGTTGTAATGGAAGTCACCAATGAGCGGCACGTGGCAGCCGGAGGCATCCAGCATCCCGCGGATGCGGCCCACCTGGCGGGCCGCATCCTCGGTATTGACGGTGACGCGCACCAGCTCGGATCCTGCCGCGGCTAATTCCTGTACTTGCTTAACGGTCGCCACCGCATCGGCGGTATCCGTATTGGTCATAGACTGCACCACCACCGGCGCGCCGCCCCCGATGACGACCGATCCCACCGTAACGGCGACACTGCGCCGGCGCGCCGACACCGCGTAGAGCCGCTGCCCGGAGGTCTCCGAGACGGGATTTTTAACGGGTTCTAGCATGGGTCCCCCAGATATTCTAAACCTTGCGTTTAATGTTATCTTAGAAGGAAGTTCTGCAAAAGTGTCGCGAGCAAGCCTAGATGCGCGAAGCCGCGGAGCGAGTCGCGAGACATATCAGCTAGATAGGCGAGCGACGAGCGAGCACGCGACGACGCGGGGAGCGGCCCAGGGACGGCCGCGCTTTGAGGAGCGAGGACAAGCAGAGGGGCTGGGGAGTAACTTTTGCCGAGCTTCCAGAAGTGTGAATGGGGCACAAGCGACTAGAGGAGGCTAACGCATGGCTCGAGGTATTAACAAGGTGATTCTCATCGGTAATCTCGGTGCCGAACCCGAGGTCCGGTTCATGCCGAGCGGCCAAGCGGTGGCCAATGTACGCTTGGCGACCAATGAAACCTGGCGCGATCGTGAGACCGGGGAGAGCCAAGAACGCACCGAGTGGCATCGCGTGGTGTTCTTCGGCAAGCTGGCCGACATCGTCAAGGAATACCTGCACAAAGGCTCGCAAGTCTTTGTCGAAGGGCGGATACAGACCAAGAAGTGGCAAGACAAGGACGGCCATGACCGGTACACGACCGAGATCATCGCGAACGAGATGCAGATGCTGGGGGCGCGCGGCGGGGGTACGGTTCCCTTCGAACAGGAACCGCCCCAAGAGCCGGCGCCTTCAGCTCCGGCAAGCCCAGGGCCGGCTGCCGATCTTGACGACGATATTCCGTTTTAGCGA
>JBOIDH010000233.1:0-4449 GCA_050740495.1 Gammaproteobacteria bacterium
GTCTCCAAGAGATCCGTGGTCGGCGAGAGCTCGATAAACTTCGGGGCATCACGATGGATGGGCCAGGTCACCTCGGCGCCGATCGGCCCCTTCTCGTCGATGGCCTCGCCGAGCACGTTGATGATGCGTCCAAGCGTCTTTTGCCCGACCGGAACGGAGATCGGGGCCTCCGTGTTGGCGACCTTCAACCCGCGCCGCAAGCCATCGGTCGATCCGAGCGCAATGGTGCGTACTACACCGCCTCCAAGCTGCTGCTGTACCTCGAGCGTGGTGCCGCTCTCCTCCACCAATAACGCGTCGTAGATTTTGGGCACCGCATCGCTCGGGAACTCCGCATCCACCACCGTGCCGATGATTTGTACTATTTTTCCGCTACTCGCCATTATTATTCCTCGTCTCTTAAAATCTAGCCAAACATATTTGAAATTCGAGGTACCTGTCCAAATTTCCTGTGCCGCCGGGAGAGGCACCGTCTTGTCTCCCTCTCCCACAGGGAGAGGGTTGGGGTGAGGGGATCAGAATAATCGACGCATGTGTTTGATTTGATTCCCCTCATCCTAACCTTCTCCCGGAGGGAGAAGGGACTCCCGGACTTGTTGAAGTGGTTCTGTATGACATTGGATGTGTGAGAATCAAACCGCCGCGGCGCCGCCCACGATTTCCGCCAGCTCTTGCGTAATGGACGCCTGCCGGGCCTTGTTATACACCAGCCGCAGCTCATCGATGAGCTTCCCGGCGTTATCCGAAGCGCTCTTCATCGCCACCATCCGCGCGGCCTGCTCGCAGGCGATGTTCTCGACCACGCCTTGATACACCAAGGACTCCAGGTAACGTTGCAGCAGATGGTCCAATACTTCCTTGGCTTCGGGTTCATACAGGTAATCCCAGTGGTGTTTAAGCTCCACGGCGGGATCGGCCTGAAGCGGCAACAGCGCTTCGATCCGCGGCTGCTGCGTCATCGAGTTCACGAAGCGGTTATAGACTAAGTACAGTTGATCGATACGCTCCTCGTTATATCCATCGAGCATGACTTTCACGGTACCGATCAGACTTTCGAGGCGCGGGGCATCACCCAGATGGCTCGCCTGCGCGGCTATGGCGCCGCCCACACGGGCGAAAAATCCGGCCGCCTTGGCGCCGATCGTACACACCTCGAGACCGATCCCTTTGGCGTTCCACTCCTTCGTCTGCAATAAGGTGGCGCGAAACATGTTCGCGTTGAGCCCGCCGCAGAGACCTCGATCGGTGGACACCACGATCATGCCCACGCGCCGCGGTTCGCGCGCGATCATGTAGGGATGGTGATATTCGCTATGCGCGCGCGCGAGGTGCGCAACCACCTTGCGGATCTTATCCGCGTAGGGGCGCGCGGTACGCATCCGCTCTTGCGCTTTGCGCATCTTACTGGCCGCGACCATTTCCATGGCGCGGGTGATCTTTTGCGTGCTTTGGACGCTCTTGATCTTAGTGCGGATCTCTTTTCCGGCTGGCATGGATATCCACCTTAAGGCTTATGCGCCTGCCCCAGACTCAGAGTTTGTGAAAAACCCGTCGCGAGCGAAGGGAGGTCGCGTTCCGCCGGAGCGCAGGAACCGGAGTGTATATTGAAATACATGAGGATTCCGAGCACCGCCGGAACGCGAAATCCCGAGCGTAGTAGGTTTTTTCACAAACGCTCACCACGCATGATTTGACTTGAAGTCATCCAAGGCGGCTTTCAAGCCCGCATCGATGTCATCGTTGAAATCGCCGGCCTCGTTAATGCGTTGCATTAAATCCGCGCGCTCGCTATTCACGAAACTATGGAGCGCCGCCTCGAAGGGTCCCACCTGATCGAGCGGGATGTCATCGAGATAGCCCCGATCGGCGGCATAGAGGCTCGCCGCCATCTCCGCGACCGTGAGGGGTGAATACTGCTTCTGCTTCATCAATTCCGTTATGCGCTGCCCGCGTTCGAGCTGTTTGCGCGTCGCCTCGTCGAGATCGGAGGCGAATTGAGCGAAGGCCGCGAGCTCGCGAAACTGGGCCAGCGCCAAGCGAATACCGCCACCGAGTTTCTTAACGATTTTCGTTTGGGCGGCGCCGCCCACGCGCGACACCGAGAGCCCCGCGTTGATGGCCGGGCGTATGCCCGCGTTAAAAAGGTCGGTCTCTAAGTAGATTTGCCCATCGGTGATCGAGATCACGTTGGTCGGCACGAAGGCGGACACGTCGCCGGCTTGGGTCTCGATGATCGGCAAGGCGGTGAGCGAACCGGTCCTGCCCTTCACCTGACCGCCGGTACGCTTCTCGACCTCGGCGGCGTTCAGGCGCGAGGCCCGTTCCAGCAGGCGCGAATGGAGGTAGAAGATATCGCCGGGATAGGCCTCACGCCCGGGCGGCCGCCGCAACAGCAGGGAGACTTGCCGGTACGCCCAGGCTTGCTTGGTGAGATCGTCGTAAATGATCAAGGCATCTTCACCGCGATCGCGGAAGTACTCTCCCATGGCGCAACCCGAGTAGGGGGCGATGTATTGCATCGCCGCCGACTCCGAGGCGCTCGCCGCGACCACGATGGTATGTTCCAGTGCCCCGTGCTCTTGGAGTTTATGCACGACGGTAATGATGGACGATGCCTTTTGGCCGATCGCCACGTAAATGCACTTCACCCCGGTAGCGCGCTGATTGATGATGGTATCGATGGCGAGCGCGGTCTTGCCGGTCTGCCGGTCGCCGATGATGAGCTCGCGCTGGCCGCGGCCGATGGGCACCATCGCGTCGATAGCTTTCAGTCCCGTCTGCACCGGCTGGCTGACCGATTGCCGGGTGATGACGCCGGGCGCAATTTTCTCGATCGGCGAGGATTCCTGCGCCGCGATCGGTCCTTTGCCGTCGATGGGGATCCCGAGGGAATCGACGACGCGGCCGAGCAAAGCCGGTCCGACCGGGACTTCCAAGATGCGTTTGGTGCAGCGTACGACATCACCCTCCTTGAGGTGCTCGTAGCCGCCCATAATGACGGCGCCCACGGAATCGCGCTCGAGATTCAGCGCGAGGCCGTACACGCTTCCGGGAAACTCGATCATCTCGCCCTGCATCACATCGCTCAGTCCGTGAATGCGGGCAATGCCGTCGGTGAGGCTCACCACCGTGCCTTCGGTGCGGGCCTCGGTCGGGAGTTCATATTCCCGGATCTTCTTCTTTATGAGATCGCTGATCTCGATTGCGCTGATTGGCATCGGTGTCTCTCGGTTGGTGTCAAATTCACGGGGAGCTATTGGAAGGTCTTCGTTTCCCGGGTCGCGGTCGGCCCCCCCGGCACTCCCGTTCTATACAATACGCAGGCGGAGGGGTGGGGGTTGGGTCTTCCCCGTGTACCCTACGCTGACTCTTTCCGAATCTTGCGCAAACTTCGCTCCCATTGCTCGAATACGGCATCCACGAAAAACTTGATCCAAGGGCTCAAGTCCTCGTCCGGAGTGTGCCACGAGCGTTGAGACCTATTCAGTGTCTCATAGTAGTCTGCCCGCCACTCGAGTACGACTTCGTCGAGCGGGTATACCTTTGTAAAGTGGTACCCGCCTCGTTCGAGCAAGTAGGTTGACAGGAGCCTTGCCGTTCGCCCATTACCATCGCTAAATGGGTGGATCGCAAGATAATCACACAAGAACTCCGCGGCTGCCAGCAACATGGGCGCTTCTGCATATTTCTCTGCTAGTTTAAACTGCCTGCTAGTCCTTTCGCACAGCGCACGCAAGAAGGGTTCAGCACGAGTCGCTGGTATCGTAGGGACAGCGGCCACGGTGCCATCACCTTTGCTCCATTTAATGTCAACGTCCCGTTCCTTGATCCTTCCGGCAATTTCAGGTCGCGTGTTCGCGAACATCCTTCTGTGAGCTTCGAGTACGAAGTCATAGGATACTACGGGATCCAACCTTTGCTCGAGGGCCCACCAATACGTCTCGATGATGTCGCCTTGCTGTCGTAGTCGCAGTTCGAGCTCCTGGTCGACGTGTTCACCTGGTTCGGTGTGTGCCGTAACAAAGGCCTCTACGTATTCAGCGGCTACTCCTTCTCCTTCGATTTCACTGCTGGCAAACACACTACGAATAATGGAACGCGCTGACTCGGGGTTACTCCGATCCAAGCCAGAAGGATCGAAATCTGGAGTCTCCTGCGATAGAATGAAGCGAGCTTTCGCCAGCCTTTCAAGTTGACCCAAGGATTTCAGACTAAGAGAGTATCTTGGATCGAGACGAGGCGGATCGATAGCTGCTGCATCGAAGTTGTAAGGTTCATCTGCGGCAGAGTCCACGCGCCTGAGTCCGCCTCCACGGATGCGAATTGTAGTATGCGCATTATCATCGATAATCATATGATTCTTGCCTTCAAATGTCCTGGTCGAGAGTGTTGAGCTTGACTCCTCACTTCTCGCCAAGAATACGTGTCTCACGAGGTTAACGTCAAGGC
>JBOIDH010000234.1:0-4446 GCA_050740495.1 Gammaproteobacteria bacterium
CGGATGTCCAGGTAACGGGCGGCGATCCGACGCTCAGGAACCGAGCCGAGCTCATCCAGATCGTGCAGCGGATCGCCCACTACGGCATGCGGGCTTCGCTCTTCACGAACGGCATCCGCGCCACCCGCGCCCTGCTCGCGGCGCTCTGCGAGGCGGGACTCACCGATGTCGCCTTCCACGTCGATTTGACCCAACAAAGGAAGGGTTATGGCTCCGAAGTTGAGCTTAACGCGATTCGAGAGCACTACATCGAACGCGCGCGGGGCTTACCGCTTTCGGTGTTTTTTAACACCAGCATCTTCGAAGGCAATTTTCATGAGCTCCCAGCCCTGGTGCGTTTCTTTTGCAAGCACGCCGATGTGGTACGGATGGCCTCGTTTCAACCGCAAGCCGATACCGGCCGCGGCGTGCTGAGGGCGCGCGGCACCGGTATCACTTCGGACACCGTGATCGATCAGATCAACCTAGGCGCCGGCACCGATCTGCGCTTTGATACCTTCATGGTGGGGCACCCGCGCTGCAACCGCTACGCGATGGCCTTCGAAATCAACGGCAATCTCTACGAGTTCTTCGGCGCCCCGGCCTTCATCGTGCCTCTCATGAATCAGACCGCAGAGGTACGCTTCGACCGCAGAAATCGCCGGGCCGCCGTGCATGCCGCGATCAAGGCCTTTGCGCTCAGCCCCGGACTTTGGCGGCAAGGGGTGAGCTGGCTAAGCCGGACGTTATGGGCGGCGAGATCGGATCTCTGGGCCGCCAGCGGCCGCATCAATAAACTGTCGTTTTTCATCCATGACTTCATGGATGCCTGCCGGCTCGAGCGTGAACGCGTGCACGGATGCGTTTTCATGGTGGCCTCGGCCGAGGGTCCCATCTCGATGTGTCTGCACAACGCCAAACGGGACGCCTACATCCTCCGGCCCCTAAAGCTGGCAACCGCGGAAGGCGAAGGGCTCTGGGATCCCTTGACCGGCGTAACCACGGCCGGGGAAGCCGCTAAAGTCTCGTTGCAAGGCCGCGATATCGCTCCGCAAAATCTTCCCCGCAAGTACCTCAGAGGCAGGCAGCGGCAGGCTCTCCTGGGCGACACTGTTAAACCGGACAGCGTGTAGGACCAACGCAGTGCCTGAACAACCGACCAGGCAAGGGACAACCCAACGCCCCTGGGTTACGGTCCTGTTAGTGCAAATTACCCTCTCGGGTTGCGCGTCGCTGGTCAAGCTACCGGAGTTAACCGGTGATGTTCGAGGCGAATTACCGATCCAGGCATACGCACGGGTGCTGCACAAATACGTCAACGATCGTGGCGAAGTGGATTTTCCAGCACTGCGGCGCGATCGAGCGGACCTCGAGCGTTACGTGGCCTATGTCGCTCGTACCCCGGCGAGCGCGATTTCCCATCCGCGGGAGCGCCTGGCCCATTACATCAATAGTTACAACGCCCTGTCCATGTACAACGTAATCGATCTGGGCATTCCGGAAACCCACGCGGGATGGCGAAAGATTCGCTTCTTCGTACTGCGAGAGTTCAACATCGGCGGCAAACCGATGTCACTCTATGCTTACGAGAACGACATCATCCGCAAGCTCGGCGAGCCGCGGGTCCACTTTGCGCTTAACTGCGTCGCGCTCGGCTGCCCTATCCTGCCCAAGAAACCCTTCACCGGAAAACGGCTGGACGCGGAGCTCGAGCGCGAGACCGGTAAATTCTTTTCGGAGAATCGAAACTTGCGCGTCGATCACACAAACAAGATCATCCATGTCAGCGAGATCCTGGATTTTTATACGGAAGACTTCACGCCCGCGCATGCTCCGAGCTTGATCGCCTACATCAACCGCTACGTCGCGGACCCCATACCCGAAGACTATGCGGTGCGATTCAGCGACTACGACTGGACGATCGCCAATTCGCGACGCCAAGACCGGACCGCTGGAACCGCACTTGCTAATTAAGCGGGTGCGGCGAGCCGCGCTGTCGTGCTCATTGTAATCCGCTTCCTTCTCGGAGTGCTTTTCGTGGCCACCGGGATCGGTAAACTCCTCGACAATCGCGCTTTTGCAGAGATCATCGCGACTTATCAGCTCCCGGTTCCAGAGAGCTTGTTGCTGCCGCTGGCCCTCGGCATCGCCTTGCTGGAATTTACGATCGGTCTCGACATCCTGTGGGGGCGGCGGCTGCGGTCCTCCGTGCTTGCGACGCTGTGCTTTCATAGCGCTTACACGGCGCTTGCAATCACGACGCTCTTGCGCGAAATCCCGATCGAGAACTGCGGGTGTTTCGGCGCGTTTCTCGCCCGCCCCCTGCGATGGTCAAGTGTCGCTGAAGATGTCGCGCTCATGGCCGTGAGCGCCCTGGGCCTAAGATTGCTGAAGGGCGTAAAGTGACCGGTGATGCTGGCTAATGCATCGGCCAGGCGCGATACTAAGATACCGTAACCCCTGGGTGGTGACGCTCCCAGATGCAGCCACACTCTCGGCATTGAGCTTATATCTGGCAAGATCGTTCTGATAGGGAAACACGTCCATGCATGCCACGTTGCAATTGCTTGAACCCACGGATTTTCCCCCCATCCGCCGCAAGCGGCCGGATACCCTGCAGGTAAACCTCGGCTATCGATGCAACCAAACCTGTGTGCATTGTCACGTCAACGCCGGTCCGAATCGTATCGAGGAAATGAGCCGGGAGACCATCGATGAGGTGATCGCTTTCTTAGAGGCATCAAATATCAAGACCCTGGATGTGACCGGTGGTGCGCCGGAGTTAAACCCGCATTTCCGTGACCTGGTATGCACTGTGCGCCGGCTAGGGGTACAGGTCATCGATCGTTGTAACCTGACTATTCTGGAGCAACCCGCGCAGGAGGATCTGGCCGATTTTCTCGCCGCCCAAGGTGTCGAGATCACCGCCTCGCTGCCTTGTTACCTTGCGGAAAATGTGGATCGGCAGCGCGGCGCCGGGGTATTCGACGCCAGCATACGCGCTTTGCTAAAGCTCAATGCCCTCGGCTACGGCGTGCCCGACACCCATCTCGTACTGAATCTCGTCTATAACCCGCAGGGTCCCAGCCTGCCGCCCCCACAAGCGATGCTGGAGGAGTCGTACCGCCAGCATCTCGGCGAGAGATTCGGGATCGTCTTCAACCGGATCTATGCCCTCACCAATATGCCTATCCAGCGTTTTGGCAGCTTGCTCGTCTCCAAAGGCCAGTTCACGTCATATATGCAATTGCTGCGTCACGCGCACCGAGAGGCGAATCTGGATGCGGTAATGTGCCGGTCGCTCATCAGCGTGGACTGGCAGGGCTATGTCTACGATTGCGATTTCAATCAGATGCTGGGACTGCCGCTGCACGTGGCGGACCAACGGCGCCTCCGTCTGTATGAGCTAATGGAGATGGATCTCGAAGGGAATCCCATCCGGGTGGCCGGCCACTGTTTTGGATGTACCGCGGGGGCGGGCAGTAGTTGCGGCGGAGCCTTGAGTTAAGAAAAGACCTGGACGGTCCCGGTGACGCATTTGCAACAGATCCTTGCCCTGTCGGCTGGTATCCAGAACCCGAGGAACAAGGCTTTTACCTCCTGGTTGGGGTACCCTATGGAGTATGAAACTTCCAGCTAAAACGCTTGCCGAGGCTAAGCTCATGCTCGATCGAAATCCGATCCGCCGACCTGCCCGACGCAGCGCTCCAGCAACCGACGCCCGTGGCGGACCACAATATCCATCGGGACACATTCCGCGATGAGCGCCTGTGTCTACTGATCTGGGTCCCGCGGGAGCATGCCCGCCGCTTCCTGGACCTAGCATCGAGCCTAGTCGACTACCGGACCGTCGATCTTGACGTGCCCCCCGTTCCTGAAGAGACACCTCCGGTTCAGCAGGAACGGCAGCAACTTGTCCCGCGTGCCCGGCATAACCTGCCGATGGCGAGGCTCGGCCGACAGTTCATCGGCCGTGACGAGGAGATTGCTCGCGTGCAGGCGATGCTGCTTGCCGCCGGCAGCGGCGCGATTACCGATGCCCTTGCGCTGGAGGGGCTGGGCGGCATAGGCAAGACCCGTCTCGCGGTGGAATACGCTTGGAATCATCTGGCCGACTACGACTGGGTGTATTTCCTGCGCGCCGATACGCCGGAGACCCTGAGGCACCCCGAGGTCGCCACCGACCTCAACAACCTGGCCCAGTTGCTCCAGGATACCCACCGCCTCGAGGAGGCCGAGCCGCTCATGCGGCGGGCGCTCGCCATCCTGGAGAAGATCTTAGGCGCGGAGCACCCCAGTGTCGCTACCGCGCTCAACAACCTGGCCACGTTGCTCCAGAACACCTACCGCCTCGAGGAAGCCGAGCCGCTCATGCGCCGGGCGCTCGCCATCGACGAGCAGAGCTACGGCCCCGAGCACCCCAAGGTCGCCATCCGCCTCAACAACCTGGCCGGGTTGCTCCAGGTC
>JBOIDH010000235.1:0-4441 GCA_050740495.1 Gammaproteobacteria bacterium
CTTGTAGATTGTGCGGCACAGGGCGAGCCGCTAAACGCCGCGAACAACAATGGCCTTCTGACCATCGGCACCAACAATAACGTAACACGATGAGTTCAAGCGCCGTTTCACGGAACGCACATGCATCGATGCGTGCGGCCTATCTGGCGTCGATCCTGACCATTATCTTGGGTGTCTCTCCCGGTGTGGCGGAGGAGGTCGACGGGCAGGACGAGGGCACGCGCAGTCCCGCCGGGGCGATCGAACGGCCGGTGATCGTGATCGAGGTGATCTACACGCCCTTGCCGGCGCTCGGCACGCCGCTCGATAAAGTCCCGGCCAACGTACAGTCGCTGACCGCCGAAGACGTCGAGGAGCAGAATCCCCTCGATTTCTCCGAGATGTTGCTCGACAACATCGGCAGCGTGAACATCAACGCCGCCCAGAACAACCCCTTCCAGAACGATCTGGAATACCGCGGGTTCCTGGTCTCGCCGCTGATCGGCAGCGCCATCGGCCTGTCGCTCTACATGGATGGCGTGCGCATCAACGAAGGCTTTGGCGACACGGTCAACTGGGACCTGATCCCGCAATCGGCCATCTCCAGCGTGGACCTCATCCCGGGGTCGAATCCGCTCTTCGGCTTGAACACACTGGGCGGCGCGATCGCGCTCCGTACCAAGAGCGGTTCCGACTACCAGGGTACGGAGGTCGAAGCGAGCGGTGGCTCGTTCGGGCGCTGGGCGGTCGAGGCCGAGCACGGCGGTAATGGCAGCGGTTTCGACTGGTATCTCACCTTCAATGCGCTCGATGAGGACGGCTGGCGCGACGAGTCCCCAAGCGAAATCCGGCAACTCTTCGGGAAGGTCGGGTGGGAAGACGACCAGACCGACCTCGATTTCAGCTATATCTTCGCGGACAACGATCTCACGGGCAACGGCTTCGCCCCGGAGAGCCTGCTCGCCCAGGATCGCGCCGCGGTACACACCTTTCCCGATAACACCGGCAACAACCTGCACTTCCTGAATCTCAGGGCCAGCCACGCGTTCACCGATGCCTTGCTCTTGGCAGGCAATGGCTATTACCGGGGGTACCAACGCGATACCTTGAACGGGGATGCCGAGGTCCAGTGCGTGGATGAGGACGATAGCCCGATAGCCCTGGCGCTCGGGTTATGCGAGGGGGCGGCCGCGCCCTTCGGTGGCTTCGGTGAACTGGAACTGGAAGTCGAAGGCGAGGATCGCACCACAGGTACGAACACCGACGGCTACGGCGGGACCCTGCAGTTGAGCCACCAAGCGACGTTCTTCAGGCGCGCGAACAGCATTACCGTCGGTTTCGCCTACGACGGGAACGAGACCGACTTCACCCAGAGCCAGGCCGAGGCGGAGCTGTTTCAGCAGGGCCTGGCCCGCGGCACTCGGCGTATCGGTGATCTTACGACCGAGGTGGACGTCGCTACCCGCCAGGACAACTGGGGCGTTTATCTCACCGATACCTTCGATATCACGCAGGCACTGGCGCTCACCTTCTCCGGGCGCTATCAGATCACCGAGGTCGAGATCCGCGATCAGACGGGCGATCCGGAGAACGCCGATCTCAACGGCGATCACCGTTTCGATCGCTTCAACCCGGCCGGGGGTCTCACCTACTCGATCTTCGAGGACCTGAACCTCTTCAGCGGCTATAGCGAGAGCTTCCGGGCTCCCACCCCCGCGGAGCTGACCTGCGCGGACCCGGCTGACCCGTGTAACCTGCCGAACGCCTTCGTGGCCGATCCGCCGCTCGATCCCGTGATCGGTAGGACCTGGGAGGTCGGCGCGCGCGGGCGCCTGCCGCTCGGCGAGAACCTGCGGTGGCGCACGGCGTTCTATCGCACGACGCTCGACGACGACCTGGTCTTCGCCGTGACCGAAACGGGCGGCGCCGGGTTTTTCAAGAACATCGACGAGACGCGCCGCCAGGGCGTGGAGCTCGGTCTGAGCGGGCAGTGGGAGTCCGTGCACTGGTCCATCAATTACGGGTTCGTGGATGCCACTTATGAATCCGCCGAAACCCTGGCGAGCGTGGTCGAGCCCGACGGCATCCAGGTGCAGGCAGGCGACCGCATCCCCGGGATCCCCGAGCACAACCTCAAGGCCGGCGCCGACTGGGCTATCCTTCCGAAATGGTCGGTCGGCGGCACGCTGCTCTACGCCTCCGACCAGTTCCTGCGCGGCGATGACAGTAACGAGCTGGACACCGTCGATGATTACGCGATCGTGAACCTGCGCACACGCTTCAATCCCTGGGAACACGTGGAGGTTTGGGCGCGCATCGACAACCTCTTCGACAGCGACTACGAGACTGGCGGGACCCGCAACTTCAACGCCTTCGCCGATCCGATCGCCGAGGAGCGTTTCCTGGCACCCGGCGCGCCGCGCGCCGGCTGGGTCGGAGTGAAGCTCCGCTTTTAGGGCAATCCGAAACCGGCCATGAGTTGTCGCGGAGGACGGTGATCGTTACCATCGGGCCTCCGGTGTAAACCTCAGGCCGCTCAGGTGTCCCTCAAAGTCCGACTCGTCCTCATCCTCAGCGCGGTGCTTTCGATCGGCATCGTCGTGGGCGGGGTCTTTCTGTGGCTCCACGCGCGCGCGGCGATGCGTTCGGAGATCGACACCGCGCTGCGCTCGGCCGAGCGCTTGATCTCGGAAGTGCGGTCCCAGCCCGGTCTCGCCGGTCTCGGCCCCGCGGGTTTGACGGAGTCACTGGATCGACTCAGGCATGTCCGGGTGGTGAGACCGGACGCAGACCCGCTCCCGCCGGAGAACACGGATGTGGCCGGGGTTCCCCGATGGTTTTCCCGGCTCATCGCTCCGGACACGGCGGACCTCGAACCGATCGATCTCGGGGTCGGTGGCGCACAGGAGCGGGTGATCCTGCAAGCCGATCCCGGCGACGAGATCCGCGAGGTGTGGGAGGACGTTCGGGTCCTCATGGTGATCGCCGCAGTGATGTGCCTGTGCGTCGGCGGTCTGGTCTACCTCGGCGTTGCGCGCGGTCTGCGACCGCTCGCGGATCTCCATGCGGCGTTTGAACGCTTGGAAGCAGGGAATTTCGAGACCCGAATACAGGAACGAGCGGTGATGGAGCTCAAGCGCATCCACCAGAAGTTCAACCGGATGGCCGAGGTGTTGCGCTCGACCAGGGAGCGCGAGCGCGCACTCGCGAGCCACCTCGTCGATCTCCAGGAGGCAGAGCGGCGCAGTCTCGCCCAAGAGCTACACGATGATATGGCGCCCCTTCTCTTTACCATTTCCGTTCATCTCACAACCATCCATAGTTTTCTTCAAGGCCGCCAATACACCGCTATTCCGGAAGCGCTCGGGGCCAGCGAGAAGACCGTCGTCGAGCTTCAGGGGCGAATTCGCGCGATGCTCCGGCGACTGCGCCCCCAGGGTCTGGACGAGCTGGGCCTCGATCAGGCGCTCCGCGATCTGGTCGAGACCTGGCGATCCCGCCAGGGCCATACGGATTGGACGATCGAGACGTCCGGATTGCGGGATGATCTCGATGATACCCTACGCGTCACGATCTACCGGATCGTGCAAGAATGCCTGACGAACGTGGCCCGCCATGCCAGGGCCCGCCGTGCCTCGGTGCGGGTTGCGGTCGCGCCGGCGCACGGAGGCACCGGAAAGCCAGAGGATGCAGGTCAGGTCGTGGACATCCGGGTCGAGGATGACGGGCAAGGAATGCGGCCAGAAACTCCATTCGGCCTAGGTCTCATGGGAATTGAAGAGCGGGTCCAGGCCCTGGGCGGTGCAATGTCGCTCTCGCAACGGCAGCTCGGGGGCCTCTCCGTGCGTGTTTGCGTACCAATCCACGCCAGCCACTCCGATCTGGCAGCGGATGTTTCCCGCATCGCGAGCCCGGCGTAGCGGTGGACCAACACCCAGAATCACCTCATCGCTTGACTCGCCCACGAGACTAAGCTAACTTACTTAGCTAAGTTAGCATGGGTACTTACCATGACCATTGTCAACGTGCACGAAGCCAAGACCAGCCTCTCGCGCCTGCTGGAGGCCGCTGCCGCGGGCGAGGAGATCATCATTGCCAAGGCTGGAAAACCCATCGCCAAGCTGGTCCCGATCGAGCAGCCGAAGCGCGAACCCGGACGCCTGAAAGGGCTTATCCAATGGTCCGACGCCTTCTTCGACCCCTTGCCGGATGACGTTCTGGAGGTGATGGAAAATGGCTACAAGCATGATCCCTTGCGCCAGAAGTGAACCTTTTGCTGGACACCCACGTGCTGATCTGGTGGCTGGGAAGTCTCCCCATGCTCTCCGCAGATGTCCGCGATGTGGTCGCCGACCCGGAAAACGAGGCCTTCGTCAGCAGCGCGAGCGCCTTCGAGATCGCCACCAAATATCGTCTCGGTAAGTTATCCGTGGCGGCAGCGTTTGTCGATGGACTGGATGAA
>JBOIDH010000236.1:0-4427 GCA_050740495.1 Gammaproteobacteria bacterium
TCCCCGGTTGCGGGGTCGCTTCCCCGTCATAGTCCTTATCCATGCCGGCCATGATGCGCAATAAGGACGATTTTCCGGCCCCGTTGAGTCCCAGCACGCCAATCTTCGCGCCCGGGAAGAAACTTAAAGAGATGTCGCGTAGAATCACCCGCTTGGGGGGAACCACCTTGCCGACGCCATTCATGGTATAAACGTATTGAGGCATGACGCAATTCGCGCGACTGATTTAGAGCGGCCAATTATAATGAGAAGCGCATCAAAGGCGAATTTACTCAAGGGGTAGAGCATGTTCGGCCGGCAGACGACCATCCCCCATCCCCGCGAGGCGTTGCCAGGACGCGCGGCGAGGATGGCCGTCGCGGCTACTCATTTCGTGAACGGGCGCCCGCTGCAACCGCCTTTTCCGGCGGGGTTGGAGCGGGCATTGTTCGGACTCGGATGTTTTTGGGGCGCGGAACGAAAATATTGGCAGACGGGCGGTGTCTACTCGACGGCGGTGGGCTACGCCGGCGGTTCCACGCTAAACCCGACATACGAGGAGGTGTGCAGCGGGATGACCGGACACGCCGAAGTGGTGCTCGTCGTCTTCGACCCCAAGGCCGTGAGCTACGAAGCGCTGCTCGGGCTCTTCTGGGAATCGCACGATCCGACCCAAGGCATGCGTCAAGGCAATGATGTAGGGACGCAGTACCGCTCGGTGATTTTTTTTTACCAGCCCGCACAGGCCCCGGCGGCGCGGATGAGCAAAAACGCTTACCAAGCGCTTCTGACCCCTGCGGGTTTCGGAAGGATTACTACCGACATCCTGCCCGCCCCTGAATTTTATTATGCCGAGGATTACCATCAGCAATACCTGGCGAAAAATCCACGGGGTTACTGCGGGCTGGGCGGCACCGGGGTAAGTTGTCCAGTTGGGCTCGTGAAGTAGCACAATTGTCCGATCATAAGCTTGCGGCTATGCTATGCTTGATAGTCGGGAGTGGGCAAGGCTGCTATATTTATGGACGCACGACTAGCCGCTTATTGATAACGATAATTTAGAGGAGGTGTTCTATGGTCTGGCTGATTCTAGGTATCGTTCTAGGTCTCTACCTAGGCGCTAAATTTAACGCCAAGCTCATGCCGATCGTAACCACGATCGACTCTTGGATCGAGACGGCGAAGAAAATCATCATGAAACAGGGCGGCGAGGAGAAGCCGCAGCTTTAGGTCTTGAAGAGGATTGAGGACGTCGCCCGCAGCGTGCGGGCGACGTGGCGGCTGCAATTGGCCAAAGCCGGACAGATCAAACGCATCATGCAAGATCTCGGGTTGCAGCCCGAGGACTAGCTAGCGTGCTTGCTGGCGTTTTTCCTGGAGTTGAGCGGGCACCTCGCCCGGCGGTTTCGGCCAGGCGTTGAGCAATGCCTTGACCAGCGTCGCGAGCGGGATCGCGAAGAACACCCCCCAAAATCCCCAGAGCCCGCCGAACACCAGCACCGCGAGGATGATCGCCACCGGATGGAGATTCACGGCTTCCGAGAATAACAGGGGTACGAGCAGGTTGCCGTCCAAGCCCTGGATGAGGGCATAGGCGACCATGAACCAGGCGAAATCCGGCCCCCAGCCCCACTGGCCGTAGCCGGCGAAGGCCACCGGAAAAGTCACCGCCACGGCGCCGATGTACGGGATGATCACCGACACCCCGACGAGCACCGCGAGAAGCGCGGCGTACGACAAGCCCATGAGCGCGAAAATGACGTAGCTGACGACACCGACGATCAGGATCTCGTTGATCTTGCCGCGCACGTAATTGCCGATCTGATCATCCATCTCGCGCCAGACCTTGAGCAAGAGCCTGCGATCCTGCGGCAGGAAATCCCGCGCCCAACCGAGAATGAGGGCTTTGTCCTTGAGCAAGAAGAACACGAGCAGAGGACCCACGATTAAATACACCAGGGCGATGATGAGGGTGGGGATGGACGCCAGGGAGACGGACAAAACGTTTTCGCCAAACTCGGCGATGCTCCGCCGCATCATCGTCATCAGCTCTTCCACCTGCTCGACGGATACGAACGCCGGATAGGACTCGGGCAAGGTCAACAAGGTCGTGCGCCCGTCGTTGATGAGATTTGGAAGCTCCTGAAAATATTCCGCAACCTGGTGGTAGAGGAGGGGAATGAGCCCCAAGACCAG
Organism: Gammaproteobacteria bacterium; assembly: GCA_050740495.1. Taxonomy (GTDB): domain Bacteria; phylum Pseudomonadota; class Gammaproteobacteria; order JACCXJ01; family JACCXJ01; genus USCg-Taylor. The sequence continues at coordinate 2,176 of JBOIDH010000236.1, forward strand.
GAACAGCAGGACCGTCAAGAACAGGAGAAACACCACCACCACGGCGATCATGCGCGAGCCCCACGCCTTTTGCAGATACTGCACCGGCCCTTCCAAAAGGTAGGCGATAATGATCGCGGCCAAGAACGGCGCCAACATGTCGCCCATGACGAGGATGACGCTGAAGGTCACGGCCATGAACACCGCCAGCAGCGCCGCCTGGGGATCGGAGAAATTTCTGCGATACCAGTCTTGAATGAAGTTGATCATGGTGCCCTTGTACCAGATGTATGGAGTTCAGACCTTATCGCAACCGGCGGCTTCGGATTGAACCGCGCCATAGTTTACCCGGAATCATTCGGCCGGCGTAATCCGAAGCCGCCCCGAACCGCGGCGAACGGAATTGGTACAATGGGGCGCTATGGCATGGTGGGGCAAAATCATCGGCGGCACCTTCGGCTATATGTTGGGCGGACCCCTTGGAGCCATGCTTGGGGCGGCCCTTGGGCACAATGTAGACGAAGGCCTCGCGCGGCCCTTCGAGCGGGCACGCCCCGGCGGTCCCGACGCCCGCGAGAGCGTACAAACGGCCTTCTACACGGCGACCTTCGCGGTGATGGGACATATCTGCAAGGCCGACGGACGGGTCACGGATCGCGAGATCAACCTGGCGCGCAGCGTTATGGCCCGGATGGATCTGTCCGCGGATCAGATGCAGACTGCGATGCACCTATTCAGTGAAGGCAAGTCCCACGACTTCCCCCTGGATGCAATCTTGGCGCAGCTTCGCCACGAAATCCGCAACCGGCACAGCCTCCTGCGCATGTTCCTCGAGATCCAGCTCGCGGCGGCATGGGCGGACGGGCATCTCGATCCCGCCGAGCACCGGCTCCTGTTGTATGTGGCCGACCGGCTCGGGTTCTCGCGCCTGGAATACCAGCGTCTGGAAGCGATGGCGCGCGCGGAAGTTGGCCACAGGTGGCGTTCGCGCGCCGAGGCCCCGCAGGACGTGCGGGAAGAGTATAGCGTGGACGATGCCTTCGCGATCCTGAACCTGACGGCGACCGCGACCAATGATGGAGTCAAGAAAGCCTATCGCCGGCTCATGAGCCAACATCACCCGGACAAGCTTGTGGCGAAGGGACTGCCGGAGGAGATGATCAAGCTGGCGACGCAAAAAACCCGCGAGATCCGCGCCGCCTATGAGCGCATCCGCGAAGCGCGCGGATTTTAGCCATGATGGCGCCTCTTGAGCCCCAAATGCGTGCGGACCTTGCCGTGGCCCAGGTGCTCGGCGCGCACTACACAATCATGAACCGGCACGAACGCGGCCTGCTAGAAGGCGCGGACTCCGAGGCGCTACACGACTTCCGCGTCGCGATCCGCACTTCGCGTTCCATCTTGAACCAGACGCGCGGTGTATTCCCCGAGCGCCCCTACCAGCGCTTCCGCAGTGTTCTCGCGTGGCTTGCGGGGTGCACCGGCGCGGCGCGCGATCTCGACGTTTTTCTCGAAAAAATGCCTGTGTTCCACCACATGATCCCGGCGGCCCTGAATGAAGGACTCGCGCCCTTGGAGGACGTGCTCCATGAGGCCCAGAAGATCGAGCAGGAGCGGCTCGCGAGGACCTGCGCGGCCCGGCGTTACGTCGGTTTCAAACGCGCCTACGGCGCGTTTCTCGGCGAACGGGCGGCGCACGCATGCCGGACCCCTCGCGGCAACGAACCGATCGTGGGGCTCGCGAGCCGTGTCATCCGCAAACGCTATCGTAAGGTGCTGGCTGGAGGACGCCATGCGGGGGAGGGCGCGACCGGCGCAACCCTGCACGAACTGCGCAAGAGCGGTAAGAAATTACGCTATCTGATGGAATCGTTTCGGGAACTCTACCCCGATGAGGAGGTTCGCGATGTGCTCAAACTGCTCAAGGAACTGCAAGACGTTCTAGGGAGGCTCGTGGATTTGAATGTCCAGCGGCGTTTACTGAGGGAGTGGTTGCCCCGGGCCGACACGGCCCGCGGCCTCCCGCCGGCGGCCCTTATGGCCGCGCAGGCGCTGGACGTACTGCTGTTGCAGGACGAGCTTAGGATACGCGGGTCGTTCACGGAGCGCGTCGCGAGCTTCGCGAGCAGGGAGACGCGGGAGCGGTTTGAGCGCCTATTCGGCGGGGGCTAGCGCCTTGAACTACGCTCGCTTAGCAACGGAAATCAAAGCTTGGGGCCGAGATCTCGGTTTTCAGCAGATCGGCATCGCCGGGGTCGATCTCGGCGACGCCG
>JBOIDH010000237.1:0-4419 GCA_050740495.1 Gammaproteobacteria bacterium
GGACAGCAGTGGGATCTGATCGTGACGATGGATGATGCCACCAGTGAGCATTACACGATGTTTTTTGTTCCCGAAGAAGGCACGGCGTCGAGCTTTCAGGGCGTGCGTGCGATCATCGAGAGCCGGGCGCTGTTTAGCTCCTTGGGTCATTACTGGAATCACCTCCGAAGCGGGCGGCAAGGTGGATAAGCACAATCTCACGCAGTTTGGGCGCGCGATGGAACAGTGGAGCTGCCGGATGCGGACATCGTCATCTCGCAGCCCTTCTGGCCGGCCTACATGACCGCGGCTCGCATCGCCAAGTCACCGAAGCTCAAGCTCATCGCCACTGCCGGCATCGGTTCGGACCATACCGATCTGCAGGCGGCGATCGACCGCGGGATCACGGTGGCCGAGGTCACCTATTGCAACAGCATCAGCGTCGCCGAGCATGTGGTGATGATGATCCTCTCACTGGTGCGCAACTACATCCCGTCTTATCAGTGGGTGATCGGCAAGGGCTGGAACATCGCCGATTGCGTCGCGCGTTCTTATGATCTGGAAGGCATGACGGTCGGGACGGTGGCCGCCGGGCGCATCGGGCTCGCCGTGCTGCGCCGGCTCAAACCCTTCAATGTCAAGCTCCATTACACCGACCGGCATCGGCTCTCCCCGGACATCGAGCGGGAATTGGGCCTCACCTTCCATGCGAACGTCGAATCGCTGGTGTGGGTCTGCGATGTGGTCACCATCAACTGTCCACTGCACCCGGAGACCGAGCATCTCTTCAACGAGGCGCTGATCGGCAAGATGAAGCGCGGTGCCTACATCGTCAACACCGCCCGCGCACTCGACCGGCCGGCTAGCCGGTTACGCCGGGGATGTGTGGTTTCCGCAGCCGCCGCCCCAGGACCACCCGTGGCGCACCATGCCCCACCACGGCATGACGCCGCACATCTCGGGCACCAGCCTCTCGGCGCAGGCGCGCTACGCGGCCGGCGTGCGTGAGATCCTGGAGTGCTGGTTCGAAGGCCGACCCATCCGCAACGAGTACCTGGTGGTGGATGCCGGCAAGCCCGCCGGCGTGGGCGCGCATTCCAACAGCGCCGGCAACGCCACGGGCGGGTCCGACGAGGCGGCGCGCTTCAAGCGGGGGTAGGGCAGCGGTAGGGAACGCCCCCTATCAACCGCTCTTATCTGTTGACGATAATATCGTTACACGATAAGCTTGGTCGGTGATCAAATCGTTCAAGTGCAAGGAAACCGAGAAGCTATTCCATGGAAAATTTTCTGCCAGGCTGCCACGAGATATTCAAAGGATCGCCCAACGGAAGCTGATCCAAGTCCACGCGGCCGCAACCCTCGAATTCCTGCGCGTTCCACCGGCAAATCGACTGGAGGCGCTGTCCGGGGATCGCGCTGGGCAACATAGTATTCGAGTCAACGATCAGTGGCGGATCTGCTTTGTCTGGAAGGGTGGCGCTGCATTTGACGTGGAGATCGTGGACTACCACTGAGGCGCACGTATGAGCAAACGCGACTTACCGCCGGTGCACCCCGGCGAAACCTTATGGGAAGATTTCATGAAGCCACTCGGGATCACCCAATACCGGTTGGCTCGGGATATTGGCGTGCCCGCGATGCGGGTCAATCAGATTATTCACGGCAAGCGGGCGATCACCGCGGACACGGCGTTACGGCTTGGCCGCTATTTTGGCACCGGCGCGGAGTCGTGGCTGAATCTGCAGAGCCACTACGATATGGAGATGGCGCTGGAAGCCTTGGGGGATCGGCTGGAAACCGAGGTTAAACCCCTGCGGGCAGCGTAGCGAGCGGCTGTCGGGGTGGCGGGGGCTTGGCAAGGCCCGGACTTTGGCAAGATTACTAGAGGGTGAAATGAGCCGCATAGTTTATGATAGCGCGCAGTATCTGCGCACCCACGAAGGGTCCATGGCCTGCTTGTAGATGGGGAGATGCTCGTAGCGGGCCACGCTTGCCCTCCAAAAAACGGGCGCAGGGGGGCGCCCCTCCTCGGTCCGGAGTCATCGTCTTACGCTCGCTCGGTAAGTTCTCCGGCCTGACGGTAGCGCGTGGGTTTCGTGCTGGCCGAATCGTCCTGTCTGCATCGGCTTGGCGAACATCTCGGCCCCTGGACCGTGGCCGCGCCGTCACGTGGGGCCGCTACGCTTGCCTTGGCGGATCGCGCTTGGCAGGAGGCCACCCGCGCGCAGCTCCTCAAGCAGACCGAGCGCCTCGCCGCTCTATTGCGCCGGCATGGCCTGGCCCCGGGCCGAGGCTGTGCGCTTTTCCAGTAGGCGCCGAGCCCTCACGCGGCCGCCTTTCACGAGAGGCTGGCGCGGCACCTGACCCGCCTGTTTATGGAACCGGCCAGTCTGCGCTTTGGCCTGCCCGGCGCGGAGGTCCGCGGGGCGCGCCTTGAGGAGGCGCTCGCGAACACCGGAGGATAATGGGCTCTTGCGCCCCATTAGATACGCACGACTTTGAACACTCCAATGAACTCACACGTCCTCTCTCGCTGCGACTTAGATGTAGGGTGGGTGAGCCGCGCTGTTTGCGGCGTAACCCACCAACCCGTCGGCCGCAGGCCGACACCTTCTTGCGCGCCGCACTCTATATGGCCGCCGTAGTGGCGACCCAGTATAACCCCGATATTCGACGGCTCTATCAACGCCTCATCGCTGGCGGCAAAATGTCCGCCCTCGGTGCCGCAATGCGTACCGCGTCAGCGACGAATAAATCTCTGTGCGTTCGCCTTGCAAACGGCGATTGGACAACAACCGATCGGCTCGCTTGATACAGTGTTTCTCTTTGGCCTCACTGGTAATGGACCGCCCGAGATGCGTCACCGTGAGTGCCTCCCCGTGTAGCGCAGCCATTACGTTCAAAAGTGCGACGCATCTTGTGCATCTCCGAGCGACCTTCTGAAGGAGTTTATGTAATACTTGCCTTGCCTGCATGATGTGATCTCCTGTGGTTGGTATGGTTGCCAATCACTGAGATCGTCAACCATCATGCAGGTTCCATGACTGTATATATCTATTTACGCGCGTTTGATATACCAGTAAATTTTGTGGGGATACGTCAGTCCCCGACCCCTTTCGACCCGTAGCGCTTGGGGTCCCCGTCGCGCAGTTCGATGGCCTCGCGCTCGCCCGTCGAAGCCCCCGAGGCGAGGGCACCGCGGCGCTCCCGCGGGCCCCCGTCTCGGTCACGACGTCCGCCTGGACGGCGGGGTTGCCGCGGGAATCCAGGATCTCCCGGCCTATCGTCTTTACAATTCAGCGGCGCTCAACTAAGATTCGGCGTACCGGCATGTCACGAACGCAAGTGCACCGCCCGACAGCGTGCAGGTCGTGCGCCGACGGCGATGAGACGACCGGGGTAGACCGGCTACCACCAAAGCCAAGAGGATCGACGCATGCCCGCCCAGGAAACCTCATTCAAGAAGCTCGTCGATGTACCCGTCCACTACGATCGGCTCGAGCCCGACGGCTATGGGAGCAAAGGAAAGAGCAGAGCGTTCAAATGCACCACCAAGCTGAAATCGACTCTGGAAGACTGTTTCGAAGACCTTTTCCAGGTCTGGAACCGTGAAAAGCCGTCAATCGTCCTGACCGCGGGCACGATCGGCGATGGAGGAGGCGCGCACGGGCAAGGTCTCGCGTTCGACCTGGATGGATTCTACTGGACCAGAAATTTACAGGACCAGAAATTCATGATGTTGTTCTATCCCACGGACAGGGTCTTCTATCTTGGGATCAACGCGCACCTGTTTTTGTATTTTTCGCAGGTCCTGAGCTATCACTTTCCAAGGCACGACGACCACTTCCACGTGGACTTCAATTTTTCATTCAAATTCCGTCCCGAATCGAATGCGCAGACATTCTTTCTGCAGGCCTGTCTCAAATATCTTTTCGGCAAGGACATCGGGAACACCGGAATCGAGAACGATGGCGTCGACGGAATGTTCGGACACGACACCGAAACGGCGCTCAACCAGGTTCTAACAGGAATCGGAATCACTGGCGGTGTGACGAATGCGACAGGCTGGAAGAAGTTCCTCCTGGTATGCCGCGAAAAAGCGTTCTCCTGAATGCATCCGTTGCGCGGCGGCTTTCGTTTGTCGATGCGAGGCCGGCGGTTCAGGCTCCTGGCTCGGCGCAGTACCGGAGCCTCACTCGGCCTCATGGTGAGGAGCGCCCGAAGGGCGCGTCACGAACCATACGGCCGCCCCCATCCTTCGAGACGCAACCCCTTTGGGCCGCTCCCCTAACTAGGGACGAGGGCGACCGGGGCGGACCTATTCTCCCCAACGCAGGGGCGACGCTCGGTTTCCTCCCGCAGCGAGACAGAAGCACTGAGAAGAGCGAGCCCCTTGTGGGTTAACCGCCAGCGCCGTGTACGCGGGATCTTGGCAAT